>JBCCKJ010000146.1:0-6364 GCA_039027455.1 Pseudomonadota bacterium
ATCGATGAACTACGAAGCGTTGCGCGCTCAGCTAAAACTGCCACCGCACCAGCGTTGAAACGCCGAGCAAGGATGTGCATTGGTAGTCCAAGGGACACTCCTCTCGTATCCAGTAAGTTTGGGGCATTGCATGAGAAAACTGATCGCGTCGGCCGGGCTTGCCAGCCTTCTTCTTGCCATTTCACCCACCGCGCACGCGCAGGCCAAGCCGGACAACGAGTTGCGCCTGTTCACGGCCGAAGACGTGTTCGAACTGGAATGGGCGGATGATCCGCAGATCTCGCCGGACGGCAAGCAAGCGATCTATTTGCGACGGTTCAACGATATTCAAACCGATCGCACGCGCGCACATGTCTGGATCGTCAATCTGGATGGCTCTGGGCATCAGCCCCTTTTGGCCGACGAAGGCTCGTATCGTTCTCCGCGATGGTCGCCTGATGGCTCGCGCATCGCGTTTATGCGCCGCGTCGCGGGCGGAACCGGGCTTTTCGTGCATTATCTGAACACCGGGCGCGAGGTTTTGGCCGGGACCTTCCATAAAGCACCCGGAGACTTAACCTGGGCACCCGACGGGAAATCGCTGGCTTTCTCCATGGCGGTTCCGGGGAAGGGACAAAACCTCGTTACAGCGCCCAAGAAACCCGAAGGCGCAAAATGGGCTGACGCGCCCGTCGTGATCGATCGGGCGCGCTATCGCACCAACGGCTCGGGCTTTCTGGAACTAGCTTACGATCATATCTTCGTGATCCCAGCTGAAGGCGGGACTCCGCGCCAGCTCACCAGCGGCGATTTCAATCACGATGGCACGCTGTCCTTTACGCCAGATGGAAGCGAAATCCTCTTTTCAGCCAACCGCAACGCGGATTGGGAGATGCAAAGCCGCGAAGCCGATATCTTCGCTGTTAACGTCGGCTCCGGGGCCTTGCGACAGGTGACAAGCGAACCCGGCGTTGAGAGCAACCCGCAGGTGTCGCCCGACGGGAAGAGCATCGCTTTCCTGAAGACAAGCAACGCGCGTGAGCCGTTTGTGCCCACCGATGTGTTTTTCATGAGCGCCGATGGTTCGGGGTCTCGCAATCTGACTGAGGGCCTTGATCGGCGCGCGGGCGACCCGCAATGGCTTTCCAACGGCGAGATTGCCTACACCTTCCAGAACCGGGGCGAGAACCACATTGGCGTGGTCGATCGCGCGGGCAATCGCCGGGTCGCGGTGGAAGGGATTGGCGGGACCACGGTGGGACGGCCCTATGTCAGCGGCAGCTTTGACGCGGGCGCGGGCGGCGCGCTCGTCTACACAAAAGGCAGCGCCACGCGACCGGCGGACCTCTACGCATCGGCCAGACGCCGGAAAACGCGACTGACAGAGCTCAACGAAGACTTACTTGCCCATCGCGATTTGGGCGAGCTTCGTGAGTTCACCTACGCGTCTTCACTCGACGGGCTCGAAATCCAAGGATGGATGATAACCCCTCCCGGCTATGCAGAAGGCCAACGGTATCCGCTCATCATTGAAATCCATGGTGGCCCCCATCTGGCCTATGGTCCGCATTTCTCTGCGGAGCTTCAGCGCATGGCGGCGGCGGGATACGTGGTGGTCTACGACAATCATCGCGGATCGATTGGGTATGGCAGCGAATTCGCCAACCTTCTCAAATACAAGTATTCGAGTCCCGACGATTTTGCTGATCATATGTCAGCGGTCGACTGGGCCATTGCGAATGGCTTTGCTGACGAAAGCAATCTCTTCATCGCTGGTGGCTCAGCAGGAGGCATAGCGACCGCTTACGCTGTTGGACTAACGGACCGTTTCAATGCGGCGATGGCGGCGAAGCCGGTAATCAATTGGGTTTCCAAAGTGCTGACAGCCGACAGCTATATCGGGCAGGTTCAAAACCAATTCCCCGGTCCACCTTGGGAGCATCTTGAGCATTACTGGAAACGCTCGCCGATCAGCCTTGTGGGCAATGTCACCACACCCACCATGCTGATCACCGGTGAGCTCGATTACCGGACGCCCATTTCCGAAACGGAACAATTCTATCAAGCGCTGCAACTTCGCGGCGTGCCTTCAGTCATGGTGCGTATGCCGGATTCCAACCACGGGATCGCCGCGCGCCCCTCGCGCCTAAACGCCAAGACGGATTACACTCTGGCGTGGTTCGAAAAGTACCGCACGGATAAGGCAGAGTAAGTCACGCGCCATCAAATGATAGTGAGTTGCAGTCGCTGAAAGCTGCGTTATACAACGCGAGCATTCTAAGTGAGGAATTGATCATGAAATCGAACCTAAAAGTCTGGACAGGGCTGGGCCTCGCCACCGCTCTCGTAGGCGCAGGCCTTGCGGGTTGCGCGGGCGAAGCTGGTGAAGGCGCCGAAGGTGAAGGCAGCACGGACGCGGCTATCGCAGGCGAAGGCGGTGAGGGCGAAGGCGGCGAGGGAGAGGGCGGCGAAGGCGAAGGTGGCGTATCCATCTCCGACGCTTCCAGCGACCCGGTCGTTTACGGTTCGGCCCTCGCTATCGTCGAAGCGCACGCCATTGCGGCGCGCGACGCGTATGCGGCGGGGGAAATCGAAGCGGCGGCGGAAATGTTTGGCCATCCAGTCTCCGAAGTGCTCGCTGACATGGATCCTGTATTTGAGCAGTTGGGCGTCGAAGATTTCAAATCCGAGATGAACGAGGCTTCGGCCGCAGCGCTGGAAAGCGACAATGCAGAAGGCGTCGAGGAAGCGTATCAGGCCATCCTTACCGCTCTAAGCGCCGCCGCTGAAAAGGCCCCAACAAGCGACTTGAGCCAAGGCGCTGTGGCGGCGGGCGTCGTTGCTGACCAGATTGATCGGGCGACGACCATGTACAGTCAGGCCGCCGGGACCGACATTTATGAGCCTTATCTCGATGGTTATGGCTTCTATAAGGCCGCCGATAGCGCGTTTAAGCGCGATGGTGCGGCTATCGCCACCTACAATTCGGGTCTGCACAGCGACATCGAAGCGGCGCTATCGCTTCTGGCCGCCGCCTATCCGGGCGCGGAACGTCCTGAAGCGCTGGATGCGGAGCAGGGTAAGCTTTTGGGCGCCTCGTCCAAGGTAAATCTGGGGCTTCCCGCAGCCTAAGAAAAACCGGAATTGCGCGCGTCTGCGGCTGACTGATCAGCCGTGGCGCGTCGCCCCCTTCGCCAACAGCGTGTTGACGTGGCCCGCGATGTCGTCGTGGCTTAAGGCGTCGCTTGCCTTGGCCCAGATCGCGTAACGCAGGCCCACAAAAACGTTCATCCCCATCACCGCCCAGGCCTCCACCTCGCCGAGATCGGGCCGGAAATCACCCGAGGCGACACCGGCTTGAAGTCGCTGAGCGATGCGTTCGGCGATCGTTTCGTAGTGTTTGCGGTAGCTGGCAGGGTCAACAAACTCCGCCTCGTCGATGATGCGGTAGACCTCTTTGTGTTCGGACGCGAAATCGAGAAACGCGGTGAGCGCCGCTCGTTCGGTGTCGAGCGCCCCCATGTCTTCATTGATGGCGGCCCGCGCGCTTGTGCGCACGTTCTCGCTCATATCGTTGACGAGGGCGCGGAACAGCGCGTCCTTACTGTCAAAGTAGGTGTAGAAACTACCCAAGGCGACACCTGCACGGCGCGTGATCGAGCTGACCGACGCTTCGTGAAAGCCCTTTTCACCAAACTCGATTGCTGAGGCATCGAGCAATTTGCGCAAGGTGCGACGCCCACGTTCAGTGCGCGGAGCCTTAGCGTTCGACGCCGTCTCTTGAGCCATACTTATCCCCTCTAGCCCCTCCGACTAAGGTCTAACTCACATTCCCACAAGACAAAACTTGAAAGTTGGTTCAACTTTCAATATTACGCACTCAACCGTGACAATAAACGGTCCAAGGGGAGAGAGCATGACACCGAAATTCACCGCCCGCGCGCTTTGGCTTGCCGGATGCGCAGGGCCAGCCTGCCTGGCGTTCATCGCGGCGCCCGCCGCGGCGCAGACCGCGCCAGAAAACGAAACGGCGGTCGCGGCAGAGGACGACAATCGCATCATCGTCACCGCGCGCCGCCGCGAAGAGAGCATCATAGATGTCCCGATCTCTTTGACCGCGCTATCGGGCGAAGAGCTCGTCAAACAAGGCGTTCAAGACCTGACGCAAGTCGCACAGCAGGTTCCCAACATCACATTGGAAGTCAGCCGCGGGACCAACACAACGCTCACCGCGTTCATTCGCGGCGTCGGTCAGCAAGACCCGGTCGCCGGTTTCGAAGCCGGTGTGGGTCTCTACATCGACGACGTCTATCTGAACCGCCCGCAAGCGGCGGTGCTCGACATTTACAATGTGGAGCGGATCGAAGTGCTGCGTGGGCCGCAAGGCACGCTCTACGGTCG
Source organism: Pseudomonadota bacterium (assembly GCA_039027455.1). Classification (GTDB taxonomy): domain Bacteria; phylum Pseudomonadota; class Alphaproteobacteria; order Sphingomonadales; family Sphingomonadaceae; genus Erythrobacter. The sequence goes on from JBCCKJ010000146.1 coordinate 4,381, forward strand.
CAACACAATCGGCGGCGCGATCAAATATGTGACCGCCGAGCTGCCGGACGAATTGGCGTTGAGCGTGCGCGGCACGTATGGATCCTTTGACCAAGCCGATTTGATCGTCACCGCGTCGACACCGATCAGCGACAGTCTGAAAATCGGAGCGAGCGGCGCGCGGCTTTCACGCGGTGGCTTCGGCGACAACATCAACCTGGGCACCGAAAACTACAACAAGGATATCTGGGCCGCGCGCGGCACAATCGAGTTCGAAAGCGGACCGGTCTTCGCCCGGCTATCTGGCGACTATGTCAAAGACAATTCCGAAGCGCGGCAAGGCGGTCGCCTGATACCGGGACTTCTCACCGGCGCTCCGGTTCTGGACGATGTGTTTGACACGCGCGCCGGGCTCAACGTGGTGGACCAGGAAGTCGAAGCCTATGGCGGCGCGCTCAATATCGCAATCGAGCTGTCCGACACGCTGACGCTCAAGTCGATCACGGGCTATCGCGAAGACAGCTCGACCACGCCGATCGATTTCGACTCTCTACCTGCAGCCGATCTCGATGTCCCGGCGATCTATGACAACGACCAGTTCAGCCAAGAGCTGCAACTGCTCTACGAAGGCGATCGCCTGTCAGGTGTGTTCGGCGCTTATTATCTCAACGCCAACGCCTTCACCGCGTTCGACGTTGCCTTGTTCACCACTGGCGACTTGATCAGCCTGCCCGGCCTCAACGCGCAAACGCTGGGCGACGTGAACACAGAAACCTGGTCGGTCTTTGGCGACTTCACCTACGACCTAACCGATACGATCAGCGTCTCCGTGGGTGGACGCTATACCAACGACCGGCGCGAAAGCCGGGTGCTGCGCACGACCTTTATTGGCGGATTCTCCGATCTGTTCATTCCGGACAGCCCCGCCATTCCGATTGCGGTCACCAGCGACTTTGAAGGCAGCGAAACCTTCGAAGACTTCAACCCGCGCGCCTCGATCAGTTGGCAGCCCACGCCCGATCACAACGTCTACTTCACCTACAGCCAAGGCTTCAAAGGCGGAGGCTTTGACCCGCGCGGGCAAACCACGGCGGCGCCTGACCTTGATGGGGACGGCGATGTTGATTTCGACGATCAGTTCGAGTTCCTGCGCTTTGAACCGGAAACGGTCGACAGCTTTGAACTGGGCTACAAAGCCTCTTTGCTCGACAACCGTTTGAACATCGCGGTGGCGGGCTTCCTTGGCCAGTACGACAACGTCCAGATCCCGGGTTCGGTGGGTCTCGACACCAACGGCGACGGAGTGAACGACAGCTTCATCGGCATCACGTCGAACGCCGCGTCGGCGGATATCAACGGCTTTGAATTCGAAGGAAACGCTCTCGTCGGCAAGGACTTCCTTGGCGAAGGCAGCCTGTTCAGCGTGAATTGGTCGCTTGGCTATATCGACGCCAACTTCAACGAATTCATCGACGCGTTCGGCAACGATGTGGCGGATCAGCGGGTGTTCCAGAACACGCCTGATTTCACCGGCCATATGGGCTTTAACCTCGGTGTCCCGGCGGGCGGCGGCGTGGTCGACTTTATCGGTCTCGTCTCGTTCCGCAGCGAAGCCAGCCAGTTCGAAACGCCTAACCCGTTCCTCGATCAGGAAGCGTTCGAATTGGTGGACTTTAGCATCGTCTACACCACCGACGATGATCGCTTCAGCTTGGGCGGGCACGTAAAGAACCTGTTCGATGTCGAATACATCGTCGCGGGCTATAACTTCGTCACGGGCGGTACGCCTCCGGGCACGCCTTTCGTCCCGACGCTGGGTCTCGAAGGCACGTTGACGGGTTTTTACGGCGACCCACGGCGCTTCTTCGTGACGGCGCAATACAACTTCTGAGTTTCGGAATTCCAACCGGCTCTCCAAGGGGCGGGGCGCCTAGCGACGATTGGCCCCCCCCCCAACATTTTTTGCGTACATTACCCCCGCCCAACCGGCAAAGGGGGGGCCCCC
>JBCCKJ010000147.1:0-6344 GCA_039027455.1 Pseudomonadota bacterium
CAGGATTAAATACACTTTGAACGAAAGAGGCATGAGCGACGAGGAGATCGCTCAGACCCTGGAATACTGTCAGCTCGTGCTGCCTTACCTCTTGGATAAGTGGAACATTACGCGGGACCAGTAGACGATACTTATGCAACCGTTGAATCTAGGGGTTATCATGCGCGAGCCTGCGGGTTCGACGAATTCAATTGCGGCGCGCTGCCTTTCCATGGCTCCAGCAAGCGCTCAAGAACAGCAATCTGAGCCCAGTGGCGAAGGGCTTACGACCGGTGTGATTGCTTAGTCTAAGTTCACAATGGCGCTTATGTGAAGGCAAATCAGATACAGATGACTTGCTTCGTCAACCATCTAAGAACGTGCGCAACAGACCTAAAACATCCTTGGATTCGCGCGTTGGCGTGATGGCCATGAAGACGTGCGGGGACGCTTCGTATTCGTACAGCTTGGCGTCGACGCCCGCCTCTCGCAGGCGCCCGACAAATGTGCGCGAATCGATGATGAAGAGATCGTGGCGGCCCGTCCAAATGCGCGTGGGCGGCAGCGTCTTGAGCGTATCGATATCGAGGTAGAGCGGGCTGCATTCGGGCGATACGGGATCGCGAGCTTCGGCGAACATCTTCCCGCACGAACGCAAAGTGCCGATTTTGAGCATGATATCATGCGGCTCGACCGATGCGATCGCAGGATCAGCCATCGTCAGATCAAGCCACGGGGCAAAAAGCGCGAGACGCCCCGGTTGCGGCCCGCCCGCCGCCGCCAAACGCACGGCCATGCTCAAGGCCATGTGTCCACCCGCACTATCGCCGCACAGCACAATCCGTGCGGGATCGTGCGAGGCGGCAATCTCGGCAAAAGCGGCGTCGGCCAAAGCGTCCTGCGACGCGGCTGAGGCCTCGGGCACCACATCGTACATCGGAAGCGTGATGCTCACCCCGGCGCGATCCACCAGTTCAGCCGCCAATGGCCAATGCTCTTTGAACATCGGCAAGACGAAGCCTCCGCCGTGAAAGTACAGCATGTGCCAAGGCGCCGGACCCGATTTTGGGTGAAGCGTCACCACTTCGCGCCCTTCGAGCGTGCGCCGTTCAACGATGAAACGCTGCGCCAGCTTTTCGGGCATCGGCGCGTCCTGAGGCTTGGAGCGTGTTGCCATCATCTGTTCGAAGGCACCCGCTTCGTGCGGGAATACCGGCCGGCGCTTGCTCATCAGCCAGGTTATGGCGCGCATAGCGAAACTGGGTTTAGGGCTGCGCAGTTCAATCGACGCGTCGGTCAGCATAAAGGTCTCTCCTTATTGGAAGAGACTGCCGGGTGCGGCGACGCCTAGTCAAGCGATGAAATCGGCGATTAGTCCTTCGTTCAGCCAATGGCCGAGTATCTCACCGGCGCGCTGGGCGGCAAACGCAATCGTTTGATCATCTGTCTGATCGCCAGCCAGAAGCTCGATAAGGTTGCCATAGCTGGCGCCCATTTGGGCCGCCTCGAAGGCGCGCGCGCTGTCAGCCTCGACCATCTGAAAGGTCGGGCGTTCGCCATCGCGCCAGACAAGGCAACCCTGCTCGCCTGAGATCTGTTCGATCGGCACATCCTCGGCGTCCTCTTCGAGCGATTTCCAAAGACGCGTCAGATTTTGTTGGACGATGCGCGCCGCCGCTCGCGGTTGGAACATGACGCGCAGCCCAAGCCACTCTTGGTCGCCGAAACCCGCGCTCGCCTCGGCAAAGTCCTGCGGGCTGACGCCGGCGCTGTCTCGCGCGCCGATCAAGTCCGTCATCGACCACTCCAGCCAAGCAAGTTCGGCCACTTCGGGATTGTTGGTGAAAAGCTCGGCGCACGTGCGATCAAATCCCTCGCCAACGGCGTCGATCGTCCAGTGCGACGGCGGATTGGCGATAACGTGATTGATGCGCGCGGTTCGAAAGGCGGCTTCCCCAACATAGCGGCCCGTGCGCTCGAAGGTCTCCTCCAAAGCGCTCATCAGCGCGTTTCGGTAGTTCCCACGATACACCGACATACCAAGCGCGTGGCTGTTTCCCCAACCATCAGGAAGCGGCGCGTCTTGATCCAGAATGGCCCGCATGAAAGCCGCCTGTTTATCGGCCAACGTCATGCAGGCTCCATTACGCCCGCGGCGCCGCGCGCGCGATCAAGTTCGCGCAACAGTTCAGGCAGCGGCGGAATGTTCTCATCGCGCTCAATCATGGTGGCGACCGGCTGTTCGATCATAGACATAGCCTGCGCGTACAGATCCCAGACGGGGTCGCAGACCTCGCGATCATGCGTGTCGATAATGACAAGTCGATCCGCGGTCGCCGGATCATGGCCGGCTAGGTGGATCTGGCGCACGCGATCCAGCGGCAATCCCGTCAGGTAGTCGTGCGCGCTAAATCCATGGTTCTGGCTCGCCACATAGATGTTGTTGACGTCCAGCAGCAAATAGCAACCGGTCCGGCGCGCCATCTCGCTCAGGAATTCCCACTCGGTCATCTCGTCTTCGGGAAAAGTGAGATAGCTGGACGGGTTCTCAAAGACCATCGCACGGCCCAGCGTGTTCTGCGCCCGATCTATATTCGCGCAGACCACCTGAAGAGCCTCAGACGTGAGAGGCAGGGGCAGAAGATCGTGGCTGTTATGCGCGCTGGTGCGGGTCCAGCACAGATGGTCCGAGACCCACAACGGATCAATCCGATCAGCCAACGTCTTCAGGCGCGCGAGATAGTCAGTGTCGAGCCCCTCGGCCGACCCTATCGACATAGACACGCCGTGCAGGATGACGGGGAGCCGTTCGCGCACCTCATTCAAGATGCGCAACTGGCGCCCGCCCTCGATCATGTAGTTTTCGCTGATGACTTCCACAAAATCGACCGGCACACGATCGCTCCCGTCAAGAAAGTCATCGTAATGCACCCGGCGTAGGCCAAGGCCAAATCCGCCAAATGGGGCAATCGAAGATCCTGTATCGAGCATTGCGGAACGCACCTTACCTCCAAATTCGAAAAATGGGCAGCCCACGCGCAAAGGGCGGCATCACAAGGGAATTTCGCAAGCGAAGCCTTTTGCGTTACACACCGGCCTAAGGGGAATTCAGGGGGCGCGCGAAACGCGAAAATGGGATCACGTCGTGAAGGCCAACGCGGCCGCTCTTCAAAAAAATCTGTAACCGATCGGTCTGCCTTGGCGAAAAGCCTGTCAGCCCCGGCAACACGCCGTGAGCCAAAGATACTGACAGAAAATTTAGGAGATACGCCATGAACAAGACATCGATCGCCGGCCTCGGCGCCCTCGCTTTGACCGCCGCCGTCACTGCCGGTCTCGCCACCACTCCGGTCGCCGCCGCTGGCGCCAAAGAGAAGTGCTACGGTGTGAGCCTGGCGGGCAAGAACGATTGCGCCGCCGGTCCGGGCACCAGCTGCGCCGGTACGTCGACCAAGGACTACCAAGGCAACGCCTGGAAGTATGTCGACAAAGGCAGCTGCACCTCGATCAAAACGCCCAAGGGCAACGGCTCGCTGAAGCCGATCAAACGCTAAACAGAATTATGGGCCTCTTGGGAAAGCACAGGCAGAACGCTTTCCCAAGAGGCCCATCAGGAGGACGTTATGAACGGTCTTATTTCCCTTTACCATCGCATCACGGGGATGCTGTCCGGCACTTTTGTCGAGAGCATCGCCCTGCTGCTGACCCGTGTCGCGCTCGCCGGGATTTTCTGGCGGTCGTATCAAACCAAGGTGGAGGAAGGCACATGGTTGACGATCAGCGATGTCCAATACTTCATTTTTGAGAACGAGTTTGCCGGGCTTCCCCTATCGCCCGATATCGCGGTGCCGATGGCGACCTACGCCGAATTCCTGTTTCCGATCCTGCTTGTGATCGGTTTGGCTTCGCGTTTCTCGGCCGCCGCCCTGATGGGTATGGCGATCGTGATCCAGATTTTTGTGTTCCCGACGATGGATCACTTTCTGGGTTGGGCCATTACGGTGATTGCGATGGCCGCGTTCATCATCAGCCGTGGCCCCGGATTGTTCTCGCTCGACGCTATTATCGCGCGCCTTACGGGACCGAAAGCGGCGTAAATGGTTGCTGACGAGCCCACATTTGCCCGCCTCATGACAGCGGCGCAGGACGGCGACAAAGCGTCGGCCAATGTGCTGCTGTCAGAGGTTGGGATGTGGCTCGAGCGGTATTTTCGCCGCCGGGTTCCTCCGCATCAGATTGATGATCTGGTGCAGGAGGTTCTGATTGGTTTCTACACAAAGCGATCTACATGGGACCCGTCGCGACCGTTTCTTCCATGGCTCGCCGCCATCGCGCGATACCGCTGGGTCGATCACCTGAGAAAGGTGTATAAGCACGACAGCAAGGAACTGATGGAAGACGACGCCGTAGAGGACAGCGAAGAAGAAGTCGTTATGGCCCGCGTAAGCCTTGATCGCTTATTAGGCCAACTGCCTGAAAAGCAGGCGCACGTAATTGAGATGGTCAAAATCTCCGGATTGTCGATCCGGGAGGCCGCCGAAAAGACCGGGCAAAGCGAAAGCCTGGTCAAAGTGAACATCCACCGTGGCCTGAAGAAGCTCGCCACGATGGTTGAGGAAGTAGAATGAAGATGGAAAAGCAACAGTCACGCGAAGATCTGATCGCGGCCCTGACGGAGGATCTAACTCCGGTTGAGCGTGTAAAGCCCGCGCAAGGCGCTTGGCTTATCGCGTTCGCCGCGGTCGTGGCCAGCGTCTGCTGCATCGCCATCTTCGAATTCTGGACCGGCATGTTCACCGGCGAAGCCTCGGCCTTTTATTGGATCACCAACGCCTTGTTGCTCGTGCTGGGCGCGGCAAGCACTTCGGGACTGGTCGCCAGCGCGCTTCCGCGTGTCGGCGCGCGGGGCAACGCTCCTTATTGGAGCGCGGCCATGCTCGGAATGGCGCCGCTAACAGCCATCATCAGCGTCTTCTTTCTTGAAATGAATCACGATCACACGTCCGGTCTTCCCAGCGTGCTCAATGATCCGCTGACCTGGTACTGGGAATGCGGTCTCTACGGGTCACTTGCGGGCTCTGTGGTCGCTTTGGCCGCCGTTCTTTACCTGCGCCGCGGCGCTCCCGTTTCGCTTGAGCGGTCGGGCTGGCTTACGGGGCTGGCGGCCGGTTCATTGGGGGCGCTCGCTTATAACCTCACCTGCCCGCTTGATACGGTGGCGCATGTCGGCATCTGGCACACGGTTCCAGTGCTTGTGTGGGCGGTGATTGGCCGTCTCGCGGTCCCGCGCCTGATCCGTTGGTAAGCCGCCACACCGCGTTTTCCTACCCGGCCCGCAGCGTGTTACCGCGCGTGCCATGAGGTTATCGAAATTCCGGGTCGCAAAACCTACGCTTTATCGCCATATGGGCCGCGCAATATCGCATTGCGCGGCCTTTTGGTTTGGAATGCTGCGTTTTGCATCAAGACCGTGTAACACGTGGTCCATGTCTTAAGGTCATGTCTTAGGTTGGAAGTCGGAAAAGATGAGCGCAATCAGGCCCTGGCGAACCATAGAGCGGCGCGAATGCCGCCAAATCATGGTTGGGAATGTACCGGTTGGCGGCGATGCGCCGATCACGGTGCAAACCATGACCAACACGCCGACTGAGGACGCGGCGGCGACAATCGATCAAATCCGCCGTTGCGAAGAGGTTGGCTGCGATATCATTCGCGTCTCCTGCCCAACCGAAGAGGCAACCGCAGCGTTTCCACTCATCACCCGCGCGTCCAACATCCCGGTCGTGGCCGACATCCACTTTCACTACAAGCGCGCGCTTGAGGCCGCCGATGGCGGCGCGGCGTGCCTGCGCATCAACCCCGGCAATATCGGTTCCTCCGACCGCGTGGCGGAAGTGGTGCGTGCGGCAAAAGCCAACGGCTGCGCGATCCGTATCGGCGTGAACGCTGGCAGCTTGGAAAAGGACTTGCTCGAAAAGTACGGAGAGCCCTGCCCCGAGGCGTTGATCGAAAGCGCTCTCGATCACATCAAGCTGTTGCAAGATCACGATTTCCACGACTTCAAGGTGGCGGTGAAAGCCAGCGACGTGTTCCTCGCCGTCGCCGCCTATCATGGTCTGGCCGAAACGGTCGATTGTCCTCTGCATCTCGGGATCACCGAAGCCGGCGGCTTGATCGGTGGGACGGTCAAATCCTCGATTGGCATGGGCTCGCTCCTGTGGGCAGGGATCGGCGACACCATCCGCGTGTCGCTCTCCGCTGAACCAGAGGAAGAGGTCAAAGTCGGCTACGAAATGCTCAAGGCGTTGGGCCTCAGAACGCGCGGCGTGCGCGTTGTCTCGTGCCCAAGCTGTTCACGGCAGGGC
>JBCCKJ010000148.1:0-6325 GCA_039027455.1 Pseudomonadota bacterium
CGCGCGTGCCAAGCTCTCTCGCAACACCATTGTCATGCCCGTTGCGTTGTTGCGAAAGAACAGTCTCTTCACACCAGGTTCCAGATCACGACCTTCGAAACTGAAGACCGATTGAGCAATCACGGTGCCATCCGATTTCATAACCTGCGCGTCTGTGTGGACCGCGCTGACACCTTGCGCGCGCAGTTCAGCGACGCTTGAGACGAGTTTGTTGGAAAACCAGAGGTCATCCTGATCGGCGAAGGCAAAGCAGCGCTCATCCGGTGAAGGGGCGACTTTCAAAACGTGCTCCAAACCTGACAAAAAGGTATCGGCAGCGCCGCGCCATTCTTCAAACGCGACCAGGAAAAGCCTTTCGTCTTCCTCTGTCATCCTCTCTATTTCTGGAAGTTGCTGCATCGGTCCGTCGACACATACGAACACCCGTATACGCACGTCAGCTTGGCTCAGAATTGACGCGACTTGAGCCCGAAGGCGAGGTATATCCGGCTGATAAACAGCCATAACCACATCGATCGAGGGAAGCGGATCGTTCACCTCGGCCAGCTTACGACGCTCGCGCCGTTACGGTCAGGAACTCTTCCTCATCGCTCGATCGAACGTTTCGTAACCTGGCGGACCTTCGTGGCACACCAGCGGTGGCCAGCGCCTGATCGCACTCGAGCCAAAGCCAATCCTTCACGCTGGGGCGCGGATGAAAGGTCACGTCTGAAAAGCCAGCATCAACCAAGGCGTCCTTAAGAGTGTCTCGGCTTGGAAGGGAAAAGTGGCGCGGAGCCTCAAGGCCTCTCCAATATGCGCCGTAGCGGTAAAGTCCCACAGCCAACGCGTTTGGTATCTCCAGAAACAGAACCGCCCCTGATTTCGTCCACCGACGAAAGCTTAGAAGCAGGTTCTTCGGATCGGGCACATGCTCGATCACATGCACGGCGCTGACATAGTCCAACTGTCGATCACCGAGAACCGAGGGCAACGCCTCTGGAGCCACTGCTTCGACACCTTTCTGCGTCGCGACGCGGCGCGCATCTGGATCAAAATCGACGCCTATCGGGTGGTGACCGTGGCCTTTGGCAAGGCCGAGAAAGGCCCCGTCTCCACAACCGTAATCGAGAACAATACCCGGAGATCGCGGCAGAAAACGTTGGATGACGTCCATCTCGCGCCGTCGCGAAGGGAAGAGCGTGTAAAAGCGCCCCACAAGAGACGAAAGCGGATCAGACATCTGACCGTATCGAGACCGCACATACCCCGACGATATCGTCGACCGCGCCCTTTGGACCAAAGACCCCTTTGGCGCAGTCTTTTTCCGCCCTTCGTCATGGGTGTAATAGCCCTCGTAGGCTCTTGGCAGGTATTCCGGTTTCGGGCGCGTATCGAGAACAAGAGCGCCGCAATCCAAGCACCGTGAGAAAGAAAACGCACCGGGGATCGCGCCGAAGTACCAATCGCGAACGTCCGTGACCTCAGTGGCCAGCGATGAACCGTCGCACCACGGGCAGACCTCCACCTGTTCGAACCGATCGTCTGGCCAAGTCTCACCGGCGTCCGACCTCGCTTTCATCACGGCTTCCAGTATCTTTGTTGGTTCTCATCCGCGTAGTGGAAACGGCCAAACTGTCCGACTTCGATATCTGTTTCCAGCACCCTCATCGGGCATCCAGCCACGAGGCAGCCATCGGGTACATCCCGATCAACGACGGTCCCTGCTCCCACAACCACGCCGCTTCCAATACGCACTCCAGGAAGCACCACGGCCCCGCCTCCGATAAAGGTGTTGCGGCCTATGCGCACAGCCTGAACCACGCCGTTCTCGGAGCGCGATTGGATGAGAGACTTGAAAGCGATCAGCGTGAAGGGACCGACTGATATCGAGCCTCGACCACCCGAAACCAACTGCGCCGAAAGCGACACTTGCGCGCTTCTGGCGATATCAAGTCCGCAGGCTCGCAGCCAAAGAGCACGCGCAGACAAAGCCAGGCCCCGAAGTAACGCTAAACGGTTCAATGATTTCACACTGAGCGCTCCTTACAAAAAGGCGATTGCTTGAAAAGCCCTTCGGCATCCCATAGGGCGCGCCCATGAGCAAGGGTCAGAATGGCGAGCGACCACGGCTTTCTCTTAAACAACGCTGGCAGCGCCTCATCCGCAAACACCTGTGGAAGATGGACATCCATCACAGCGCATGGATCGCCAGCACGGCTTTGATAGATCGCACTTGGCCGCGCGGCGTTCACATCGGCGCAAACTGCCGTATCGATGAACATGCGGTCATCCTCACACACGACATGACGCGCGGACTTTACCTCGACACGCGGATCGGAGAGCGGACATCTATTGGCGCGCGCGCGATCGTTCTGCCGGGCGTGACGATAGGGCCAGGATGCAAAATCGCGCCAGGTTCTGTCGTTATCGGTGATCTGCCTCCCGATAGCCAAGTGTGCGGCAACCCCGCCAAGCCGATAAGCGAACCGTGATCGCTGTTTGCCCCAAAGTGGCGCGCAATTGCGTAATTCGGCTTATCGCGGTATCCCAGCTTTAGTGGAAACTATGGAGAGGTGGCTGCTCATGATGCTGTTCGGACGCCTGGCGCTTATCACCGCAGCCGCAAGCTTTTCCTTGGCGCCCACTTCCGCGATCGCCAAAACGCGCGCAAGCGACAGTGCCCCCTCGTACGCAGTCGAGCCCGCTGCGTCTGGGGCCGAAGACGAAGACGATGAGCGCGCTCTATACGCGCTGCTCGATGTGGTCATGGCCTCCGCATTTTTAGCGGGCCTGATAGTCATTATTGATGACAATCAGAACCAGTCTCCGGGCGCGAACTGACAACCTTTGCGCTGGGGGACCGCATCAATTGAAAGCCAGCGCTTCAAATTAGGACCCGATCGATGAGCCAAGAGATCTCTTCAACGAAGAGCTCTCTTCCCACCGCCTCGGTTCGGCCAATAAAAACAGGGCGTCCACTAGACCGATTTCTAGGGACACGCACCACGCTCGACCCGCTTGCGATTTGCGTCGGCATGTTGCTTATGATTGCGATAGCGTTTGGCGGTGGCGGTGTGCGCTATGGCCTCGCCAACCTCGTCGTTCAGTTGACAGCGCTGGCGTTGCTCGCGGCCTTTCGGGAGAGCTTTTTTCAATTCTGGAAGGCATCTCCAATCGGTCTGAGGTTTCTGGTTTGTGCGACGTTAGCGGTTCCCACCGTTCAGCTCATCCCTTTGCCCGAAGCCATCTGGACAAGCCTTCCGGCCCGGGAACTCGCTTTCGAAGCACGCGCAGCAATCGGTTCGAAGGGGTGGGCACCCTTAAGCCTTGATAGCGCGCGTACGGTCGTGGCTCTCACCGGCCTGATTGTTCCATTGACCGTGCTGGCGATCGGCTGGAACGCCTCACGCGATCAGATCGTTGCGCTAGGCTGGATCGTGGCTGCCATGGGGCTGGTCAATCTGGCGCTGGGCGTCGGGCAAACCACAAGCCCGGACCCGATGGCTTCGTTCTACCCCGAAATCCCGATGCAGGGCGTCTTGTTCGGAACCTTTGCAAACCGCAATTCAGCTGGGATCTTCTTGGTTTGCGCCTTGATCTTGTGCGCGCTGCTACCCTTCCCTCGAAGACGACGCTTCGTTTCACCCGCTCGCGTTAGCGTCTGCGCCCTCTTGGTCGCGGCTATCGTTTTAACACGGTCGCGCAGCGCGTTGGTTCTGTGCGTGGTACCCGCGGTTTTGGTGGCGCTCAAACTGGCTTCGTCTTCCTTCCAATCGCGCGATGGAAACGTGCGAATAAGGCTGAGGTTTGGAGTTCTCTTGGCTGGATTACTCTTGGTGGCCTTAGCCGGTACGAGCGTGTTCGTGATGGCCCTAGGCCGAGTAAGTGACGTCGTAGAGCGTTTCGATCGCCCGAGCGATCCGCGCGCCTACATTTGGGAAGACGCGCTTTACACAAGCGACAAGTATTGGCCGGTCGGCGCTGGTATGGGAACTTTTGACGAAGTCTTCCAAGCGGATGAATCGCTTGAAAACCTGACTCAGCGCCGGGCCGGACGCGCGCACAACGACTATCTGGAAGTCGCGATTGAGAGCGGGATTGCGGGTATCGTCCTGGTCGCCGCGTGGCTCGCTGCATGGCTTTTTCTTACGTGGCGCGCGCGGTTATCGAGTGATCGATGGATAGCTTGGACGGGCTCCGCCATCCTCCTAGCGATCGCGTTGCAGTCGATTGTCGACTACCCGCTGCGCAATCAGGCCATGCTCTCCGTGGCCGCGTTGGCTTTTTTACTCTTGGCGCGATGCGCTGAGCCTGAGGAAGAAGGCCAAGAGGTAATCAGAGTATGATCGCGCGCGGCCTATGGGTGGCTCTGATGGCGGCCATAGCCGCTGTCACCATATGCGTGCAACTCGATAGAGAAAGCCGATACAAGCCAGAATACGCCAGCATTGTGCCAGAACCAGCTCGCGCCTTCGCGCTTGCCCACCTTGTAACTTCGGAGCTCAGATCAGGGAACCGCTCAAAGGCGGAATTGGCCGCTGAACGCCTCGTCGAGCGCCGCCCTATGCCCGCTGAGAACTTGCGTCTGTTGAGCCTAGCTCAATTTCGGGCAGCACAGAGCGAGGCCGCTCGATCAGCGCTTCAACAGTCGGCGCGGCGAGGTTGGCGCGACAGACTTGCGCAACAAGCCATGCTGCAGTTTGCCTTACGCTCAAACGATCAACCAGAAGCCGCACGCCGCTTTGCGGCGCTGTTTGCGCTCAATGACCTTGAGCCGGCTGAGCTGGCACCACTAGCGAGAAGGGTCTTCAAGCCTGGCAACGGGGAAGCAAAAGCCGTCTTTGCCCAAATTGTTGCGGATGCAGAGCGCTGGAATGGCCGATTCCTCAATCGTGGTCTTCAAGTGCTGGAGCCAACAGTCTTCATCGATGTTTTCCAAAGGGCGCTTTCGGCCGGCGGGCGCTTCGATTGCCAAAAGATGCGTATCGCCGCGCAGCGACTGCGTCGCATGGATGAGGCCGCTGGGGCGGTCTTCGATCAACCCTTGGAAGCCTGCTCAAAAGCGTCTGACTTCGATTGACAGGCACGCCTGCGAGCATCGCCTTTTACCCGGCCGCTCTGGCCACGCCCTCCTCATCGTCCTATGGCTGTAAGGGGACAGAACAAAGGACAGCCGAGCATGTGTGATGAAGCCAAACTCCAACAATGGGCGCGCGAAAGTCTCTCCCGCCGTCAATTTACAGCGCTGACCGGAGCCGCCGCTTTGACGGCTTGTGCGCCGGAAGCCGCCACCGGTCAAAACACCGACGCACCGACACCGACCAAGCTATCCGAAAGCGGTGTGACCTTTGAAACAGCCGACGGGACGATGGACGCCTTTTTCGTGCACCCAGCCGAAGGCAAGCACCCCGCGGTTGTGTTTTGGCCGGACATCGGGTCCATCCGCGAAGCGAAACGCAATATGGCGCGTCGCTTGGCCGGGGAAGGCTACGCGGTTCTCGTGCTGAATCCCTATTATCGCGACGTAGCGGGCGAGCAATTCGCCGACTTTGCGGACTTCATCCAGAACCAAGGCTTCGCCAAAGTTCGTCCGTGGCGATCAAAGCTGGATGCCGACTCGATTGGCCGCGACGCCAGCAGCGCTGTGACCTGGCTCGACGAACAGCCATCGGTCGACACCGCGAAGGGTGTTGGCACGCAGGGTTATTGCATGGGCGGCCCTTTCACCGTGTGGAGCGCCGCCGCCGTTCCCGAGCGGATCAAGGCTGCGGCCAGCTTCCATGGCGGCGGTTTGGTGCGCGAAGACTATGAGAAAAGCCCGCACAAACTTCTGGATGAAGCCAGCGCTTCGTTCCTAATCGCCGTCGCCCGTGACGACGACGCCGATGCGCCCGACGATAAGACAACTTTTGCAGACGCGGCTGAAGCGGCGGGTCGGACCTCGGTGGTCGATGTCTACGATGGAGATCACGGTTGGACTGTTCCGGACAGCCCCTCTTACGCCGAGCCAGCGGCCGAAAAGGCCTATGCCGATCTGTTGAGCTTGTATTCGAGCGCTTTAGCGTAAATCGCCCGTCACTCTGCGTCGGAGCCGGGCACGGGTTGTTCGGCCCCGGCGCCCGTCGGAACCGGAGGCAAGCCTCTCGCTTCGCGTTCCTTGTTGCGCTGCGTCGACAACCCAAAGCGACCGAAGCGGCGAAAACGGGTCATCCACTTATCGAGAAACAGGCCAAGCGGCTTGGGCTCAATGCCGAGTTCCGCAAAGGTTCGGTGCTCACCCGAGACCGTGCTCCCCGGTTTCAGCAGCGTCCACTGGTCGCGGCTCATCGGCGTGAGTGGCAAG
>JBCCKJ010000149.1:0-6304 GCA_039027455.1 Pseudomonadota bacterium
CCATTCGAGTATCAGCGGCTCCACGGTATGGGCGAAGAGGTTTACGCCACTTTGCGCGAACTCGAAGGCAATAGCCCGACGCCGGTTCGGATCTACGCGCCCGTTGGCGGGCACAAGGAATTGCTCGCCTATCTCGTGCGCCGCCTGCTCGAAAACGGCGCGAACACCAGCTTCGTCAATCGCATGGGCGACGCGGATTTCGCGCCCGAAGATCTGGTGGAAGACCCGGTGAGCGAACTCGAAGCGATGGCACCGCGCCGCAACCCCGCCATCCCCCTGCCCCGCGACATTCTGGGCGCGGACACAGGCGGGCGCGTGAACAGCGCCGGAGTCGATCTGTCCGATCCTTTAGTGTTTGATCCGCTTCAAGCGCGGCTTGACGAACTGGCTGAGCGCCAGTGGACCGCCGAGCCCACTTTCCCTTCGGATAAGGCCGGCGAAATCGTCCCGATCACCGCCCCGCACAACCGCGCGCATCAAGTGGGCTCGCGGCGCGACGCCACGGTCAAAGAGGTGGACGCCGCGTTTCAGCGCGCCGCCGCCATCCAACCGGGATGGGACGCGTTGGGCGGCGAGAAACGCGCGCTCTTGCTCGAAGCGGCGGCGGATCTGTTTGAAGAGCACACCGATGAATTCCTGAGCCTGTGCCAGCGCGAAGCGGGTAAGACCCTGCTCGACGGCGTGGCGGAACTGCGCGAAGCGGTCGATTTCCTGCGCTATTACGCAGGTGAAGCGCGGCAGCAGTTTGCAGGCCCGACGATCCTGCCCGGACCTACGGGCGAAGAGAACACCCTCACCATGCACGGGCGCGGGGTGTACGCGACGATCTCTCCGTGGAACTTCCCGCTGGCGATTTTCATCGGCATGGCCTCGGCCGCTCTGGCGGCGGGCAACAGCGTGGTCGCCAAACCCGCCGAACAAACGCCCTTGATCGCCGCCCTGGCGGTGAAGATCTGCCACGAGGCCGGGATCCCGCCCGAAGCGCTCCAGCTTTTGCCCGGCGCAGCGGAAGTGGGCCAAGCGATCACCTCGCATCCGCTGCTCGCTGGCGTCGCCTTCACCGGGTCGACCGAAACCGCGCGACTGATCAACCAGACGCTCGCCGCGCGCGAAGGCCCGATCGCGACGCTCATCGCCGAGACCGGGGGCCAGAACGCGATGATCGTCGATTCCTCCGCCCTGCCCGAACAGGTGGTGCGCGACGTGATCGCCAGCGCGTTTCAGAGCGCCGGGCAGCGGTGCTCCGCTTTGCGCGTACTCTACCTCCAAGACGATGTAGCGGACGATATGCTCCGGATGATCCGCGGCGGTTTTGAAGCCCTGCGTGTGGGCGATCCCGCTTTTCTGAGCACCGATGTCGGCCCCGTGATTGACGAAGACGCCAAGTCTGCTTTGGAACGGCACATCGCGCAGTGCGAAGCCTCGGATCGCCCTGTCCAGCGCATCCCGCTACCAGACGGTTCGGATGCAGGATGCTTCGTGGCCCCCACGATTATCGAGATTGATTCCATCCTCGATCTCACCCGTGAGAACTTCGGTCCCGTCCTGCATGTGTGCCGCTTCAAGGCCGAAGACCTCATGCAGGTGATCGCCGATATCAACGCCACCGGATACGGACTCACCTTGGGGCTGCACAGCCGCATCGCGGAGACACGCTGGCTGGTCCAAGCGCACGCCAAAGTCGGCAATTTCTACGTGAACCGCAACCAGATTGGCGCGATGGTCGAAAGCCAGCCGTTTGGCGGAGAGGGTCTGTCCGGCACCGGCCCCAAAGCGGGCGGCCCGCATTACCTCGCGCGCTTCGCCACGGAACGCGTGACCTGCGTCGACACCACCGCCGCGGGAGGCAACGCGACCCTGCTCGCCAGTTGAACGGCGCGCCTAGGGTTCTTTCCAACCCCACGTCAGCAAGCACGGTGGAACGTTGCGCCACGCGGTTTCCTCGTCCGTGCGCTCAAAGAACTGACGCGTCAGATCGCGCGCGTGCGCTCGATACTGATAGGTCATAAAGGCGCCGCCGGGCCTCAGCACCCTATACGTGGCGCGCGCGATGTCCTGCGCGACTACGTCGGGCAAAGAGGAAATGGGCAGGCCGGACAAAACATAGTCCGCCTGTTGATGACGCGTCGATCGTACGATCCGCTCAACATCCTGCGCTGACCCCAGCACGGCCCGGAAACGGGGATCGTCAATCTCGTCCTGAAGATATTGGATGAAGCGCGGATTGGTGTCGATCACCAGAAGCTCCCCGCCGGGCGGCAAGCGCTTCAGAATGTGGGGGCAGAATGTCCCGACCCCCGGCCCGTATTCGACAAAGAGCTTGCAATTGACCCAGTCGATCTTGGTGAGCATCGCATCGATCACGGCCTGCGAGGATTGCGTCACCGCCGCGACCATGCCGGGATTTTCCAGAAACCCCCAAAAGAAAACCGCGCGCGGCCCCAGCATCCGATTGATGGATCTCGTGAAATTGTGCCTCGCGTCTTCCGCGAGCTGATTGCCTGACACGCGTCTGCGCTCCCTTAGTCTGCGACGATCCGAAGTGTTACACCTCTGTGACATCCTCCAATGCCGCCGGAAACGCCGAGTGCCAAGGCAGCGCGCCTCGTTTTTCCGTCACCTGCACACCATTCAGGACAGAAAGAGGGGGAGATAAGCGCGCCCGCGCTTGCCCCGGCCCGCCGCATCCGGAATCGTTCGCGCATGGCCATTCTTTCAGACAAGTGGATTCGCGAGCAGGCGCAGACCAACGGGATGATCGAACCCTTCGTCGAGGCACAGCGGCGCGAAGGGGTGATCTCCTATGGGCTCAGCTCGTACGGATACGACGCGCGCGTCGCGCCCGAGTTCAAGATTTTCACCAACGTCAACTCGGCAACGGTCGATCCCAAGGCGTTCGACGCGGGCAGCCTTGTCGACCGGGAAACCGACGTCTGCATCATCCCGCCCAACTCTTTCGCGCTGGCGCGGACGGTCGAGTATTTTCGCGTGCCCGAAGACGTGCTGGTGATCTGCCTAGGCAAATCGACCTATGCGCGCTGCGGGATCATCGTGAACGTCACCCCGCTGGAGCCGGGCTGGGAGGGCCATGTGACGCTGGAGTTTTCCAACACCACCCCGCTCCCCGCCAAGATCTACGCCAATGAAGGTGCTTGCCAATTCCTGTTTCTTAAAGGCAACGAACGCTGCGAGACGAGCTACAAAGACCGCGCGGGCAAATATATGGGCCAGCGCGGGGTGACGCTGCCGAGGCTTTAAGCTTCTCGAACAAACGGCCACCGAACAAGGTGGCCTTACCGTCTTGGCGAGCTGGGACGCAGTTTTCCTACCCGTCGCGCGAGAGGTAGAGTTCGGTGTGATCACGAATAGCGCACCCAGCTGCATTCCTCAGCAGCTTGCTCAGTTGCTGAGACGCCTTTCGCTCGCCCAACGCGCCCATTTTGTTGGAGAAGTGTCACCTTCACATTTTCGGCGTAACTTAATGAAACATCAGCAGATGTTGGGCAAATTTGTAGGTGACACACTGTCACCTTTGTCACCTTTACGAGCCGCTGATGAGGTTCGCTTTGACTCCGCGACGCCTTGGTCGCATGGCGGGGGCAAAGACGGGACACAGAGGAGGCCCACGGGGCAATAAGACCATGGCAGACACCGAATTCGACATCATCGTTTATGGCGCAACCGGATACACCGGACGGCTTGTCGCGGAGTATCTGAGCAACCATTACGGCGGCTCCGGCAACGCGCCGAAATGGGCCATGGCCGGACGTTCGCAGGAAAAGCTTGAGGAAGTGCGCGATCTGATTGGCGCCCCGGCGGACACACCTCTGGTGGTCGCGGACGCCGACGATGTGGTCGATCTGGAGAAGATGTGCGCGCGCACCAAAGTCGTCGTCACCACCGTTGGCCCGTACCAGCTGTACGGAGACAAGCTGGTGGCCGCGTGCGTGAAGACCGGGACCGACTACGCGGATCTGTGCGGAGAGCCGGCGTGGATGTCGGACAAGATCGAAGAGCATCAGGCCAAGGCCAAGGAAACCGGCGCACGGATTTGTTTTTCGAGCGGCTTTGATTCCATCCCGTTCGATCTTGGTGTGATGATGACGCAAAAGGCAGCGGCGGATCGCTTTGGCAAACCCGCGAGCCGGGTTCGCGGGCGCGTGCGCGCGATGGCCGGCACCTTCTCGGGCGGCACCGCAGCGAGCCTAGGCGCAACGATGAAAGCAGCGGCGAAAAACCCCGCGATCATCGCCAAGCTGACGAACCCCTTTGCGCTGACCCCGGGCTATACGGGGCCCGGTCAACCCACCGGTATGGTCCCGCAATACGAAACCGATCTTGGCAAGTGGGCCGCGCCGTTCGTCATGGCGCCGATCAACACGAAGAACGTGCACCGCACCAACTTCCTGCTCGGCCACCCCTATGGCGAGGACTTCCAGTACGATGAAATGATGCTCACCAGCGCAGGCGAAGCGGGCAAGGCCGCCGCCAACGCCGCAGCGGAAATGATGAAAAATCCGTTTGGCGCGAAACCGCCCAAGCCCGGCGAAGGCCCGAGCAAGGAAGAGCGAGAGAACGGCTTTTACGACGTGCTGTTCGTCGCGGAAAATCCCGATGGGGGCGACAATCTGCATTTCGGCGTGAAGGGTAAGTATGATCCGGGTTACGGCTCGACCAGCCGCATGATCGCGGAAACCGGCATCGCCCTGCTGTCGAGCGATGCGGAAGGCGGCGTGGGCACTCCGGGCGCGTTTTTGGGCGAAGCTCTGGTCGACCGGCTGCAAGAGCACGCGGAAATCAGCTTCGCGGTTGAGAACTGAGTCCGGCCAGGTTCGATACGAGACAAGGCGCCAACGACAGGGAACAGGATCGGGATTGGCAAGTTGGGGCAGTGTGGGATGCGTCTGTTTGAAGGAGCGATCCCATCACTATTGCCCAGATCCAGATCCTGGTTTTCCTACTCACGTGCGGTTCTCTATTAAGCGCGGCCTGGTTAGTGTGTCACGCGCGCGATGTAGTGCTTGTTTTGCGGCACGTGTTTCCACCGCTTGAACCGGGGAGCGGGCGGCGCCTAACGAGCCCAAAGTCGGTGTGTCTTACGATCACGACGCTTGGGTTTTGCTTATCCGCCGAAACGCTCGTGGCCTTGCGCGCTGGAGCGTACCTCTAGGCTCTAAGACCCATCAAGCCTTGCGGACAGGGGATGCGTGTCGCAATCGCCTGCCATAGGTTGGTCCTCGTGCCGTCGGCCTCTGTCTTAAAGGCCGTGCGCGTCCAACGGTCAGGGCCTTCGCGTTCGAACACCGCGTCATAATTGGGAGTCTCGGGATCAACCGTGCGCATTGTGAACTGCCCATTCTCCATGGAGACACGCAAGCGCGTTATCACCGGCGCGTCAGCCGAGGTCCACGACACTTTCCACTCGCCCGCCTTGGGGTCATAGATCCGCGTCGTCACCCCGCGCGTTGATTTCGGATTTTGGCCCGGATCGTTGTCATACCATTCATCCTGAATAGCTCGCCCACCCAGAATATAGCGCCCCACCAAACGGGCGCGCGGAGATTCGATCACTGGCCCCCATTCACCGCCGGCCCAGACCCGGCCCGTGATCGTAAAATCGCCTATCAAGAAATCAAACTGGGAAAGTTCGGGCGCCGCGTCATCGCTGGCTGCACCGTAGTCACATGATGGTGGCGCCAGTGGCGGGTCGGCCTCTTGGGCAACAACGGGTGCGCCCATCAGCAATCCTGCGAAGCTCAAACCCAAGGCCCAACTGGAGATGTTCATTGCACTGCCCCCCACAAATTAACGGTATTCAAGAAGTCTCAATTGGAGTTCTAGCACAATGGGATAGGAATGCGCACAGTTGGTCAGACCGATTTGAATGTTGAACGAAAAGAGGCGGCCTCATGCGCAGGACCGCCTCTTCTTGATGGAGGCCGCGAACGACCTACAAACCGAGTTCGCCGAATTAGAAGCTCACCCGCACGCTGGCGCGGATATTGCGCCCCTGAAGCGGCACAAACTCTTTAGTGAAGCTCGAGTGGCGCCGCCCGGTCACGTCGGCCAGGTTCTCGCCAGCCAATTGGAAGACGATATTTTGGTTCTCAGGCAGAGGCCGCCACGAAACGTAGAGGTTGAGCCATGTGAAGTTGCCGGTTTCGGTTTCAAACTCGGCCACATCGTTCTGCTCTCCAAACCACTGCACCTCCCCCCGTACGGTGAAGGCGTCCACTTCGCCTTCTAAAGCGCCAAGCAGGCTAAGCGGTGGGATGCGCGGAAGATTGCCCTGATCATCATCCAG
>JBCCKJ010000150.1:0-6251 GCA_039027455.1 Pseudomonadota bacterium
ATTGGTCATCTTGAGCGGCATGAAATCCTGTTTCTTCTTGCTGCCGCCGAAGAGTGGGTGGAACTCAATCGCGAAGGTGAAAAGCGCCGCGAAATTCTCGCGGGACGCACGATCATCAACGCGTTCTTTGAGAATTCGACACGTACGTTGCTCAGCTTTGAGATCGCGGGCAAGCGGTTGGGCGCGGATGTGGTCAACATGCAGGCGGCCACGTCGAGCCTGAAAAAGGGCGAAACGCTGATCGACACCGCGATCACACTCAACGCCATGCGACCCGATGCGATTGTCATGCGGCACGGATCGAGCGGCGCGCCGCAGTTGATCGCCCAAAAGGTGGACTGCCCGGTTCTAAACGCGGGCGATGGGAGCCACGAACATCCCACACAAGCGCTGCTGGATGCGCTTGCCTTGCGCGAGGCGTTGAAACGTCGCGGCGAGGCGGCGGAAGACTTCACCGGCCTTAATGTGGTGATCTGCGGGGACATCCTTCATAGCCGCGTTGCTCGCTCCAATGTTCTGTGTCTGCAAGCCATGGGCGCTAGCGTGCGGTTGTGCGCGCCGCCCGCGTTGATGCCGGCCGGTATAGAGGCGATGGGTGTTGAGCCTTACGCTGATTTCAACGCCGCGTTGGAGGGTGTCGACGTTGTGATGATGCTGCGCCTTCAGTCCGAACGGATGGCAGGGCAGTTCATTCCCTCAGCGCGCGAATACCACCATCTCTATGGCTTGACTAAAAAGCGCCTGTCGAACGCCAGAGCCGACGCGCTGGTTATGCATCCCGGGCCGATGAACCGCGGCGTGGAGATCGACAGCGAGGTGGCCGATATGCTGGACCGCTCGATCATTACACAGCAGGTGGAAATGGGGGTCGCCATTCGGATGGCGTGCCTCGACGTGCTCACGCGTGGCCGCCGGGGAGCGGAGGGCTGGTCATGAAGCAGACCGCTCCTCTTACGATCATAAATGGAAACCTGGTCACGCCGAAAGGGCCACTTGCAGGCGGGCTGCGGCTTGAGCAGGGACGCATCGTGGCGCTCGGCCAAGACGTAGCACCAGCGTCGGACGACGCTGTTATCGACGCGCGTGGTAAACTCGTCACTCCGGGTCTGGTGGATCTGGGCGTCTTCGCCGTCGACAAGCCCGCGTTTCATTTTGGAGGCATCACGCGCGCGGCGCTCATGCCCGATCAGTCCCCGCCGCTCGATTATCCGAGCCGCGTCAACTACATCGCTAAGAGCGGCAAGCCCGATCTGTGGGTCCATCCGCTCGCGGCCGCAACGCGTTCTCTCGAAGGCGCGCAGCTTGCTGAAATCGCGCTTATGAAAGAGGCGGGTGCGCGCGGAATTGCCACAGGGCGGCGCTGGATATCCGATAGCGGCGTGATGCTGCGCCTTTTGCAATATGCGGCGATGCTTGATCTCGTTGTTGTGACGCACGCCGAAGATAGTGGTCTGACAGGCGAAGCTGCCGCCACCGCCGGCGAAATTGCAACTCGGCTCGGTCTGCCAAGCGCGCCCGCCGAAGCGGAAACGCTCGCTTTGGCCCGGGATATAGCCTTGGCCGAGATGACTGGAGCGCGCGTCCATTTCCGACAAGTCACCACGGCGGCGGGCTTTGATCTGGTGAAAGAGGCCAAGGCGCGCAGTGTGAATATCACCTGTGGCATCACGCCAGCCCACTTTTTGCTGAGCGATCTCGCGATCGTAGACTTTCGCACGTTCGCGCGGCTCTCTCCTCCTCTTCGCACTGAGGCCGATCGCGAGGCGGCCCGCGCTGCCATTGCCGACGGCGTTGTCGATGTGATTGCCAGCGGCCACGATCCGCGTGGTCCGGAGGACAAGCGACTGCCTTTTGCGGACGCTGAACCCGGAATGGCGGGCGCGGAGACACTGCTTGCGATGACGCTAAATCTTGTGCGCGACAATGTGATCGACATGGCTCGCGCTTTCGAACTGTTGGCGACCAACCCGGCTCGCATCTTGGGGGTCGAAGCGGGCGCGCTCGCGGCTGGCTTCGAAGCCGATGTGGCGATCGTCGATCCCGAGGCGCCGTGGATTGTTAATCGCGCCAAGATGGAGGCCACCGCCGACAACACGCCATTTGATCGTCAAGGCGCGCAGGGCCGGGTGCTTGCGCTCGTCAAGGGCGGCGTGGAACTCGAGCTCTAGGCACAAACGAAAAGGGCCGCACCTTAGCGCGGCCCTTTCAGATAAGTGTGAAGTGTCCCTTAGCGAGCGGCGGCGATCCGCGTGCCCTTGGCAACGGCGCCCTTGGGCGGGTTGCTCTTTGCGTAAGCAAAGCAGCCACGGCCGGCTGAACGCACAGTGGAGCACATTTCTTGTGCGCCGCGGCGGCCAAAGCCGGCGGCTGCCACGCGGTAATAGGTTTTCCCTTTCACCTCGGCCTGCGTGATCACAACGTCGTGAGCGGCGAGATCGGGAAACTTACTCTTGAGCGTGGTCCAGCCTCGCTTTGCTTCGACTTCGCTGTCGTAGCTGCCGAGCTGGACAAGGTGCGAGTCCCCCTTAGGCGCGGAGGCGACGCGCTTCGGCGCCGCTTTGGGCGCCTTGGCTGCGCGGTCATTGGCGTTCGCTTCAGGAAGCGGCTGCGTTACCGGGCGCGACACATAGGTGAAGGTCGGAACGACGGGTTGTGCGACCGCGTTGGCAGCCGCTGTTGGCTTGGGCGAGGGGGCAGCCACGGGCGTTTCAGCCTTGGTCATCACCGCAGCGACGGTGTCTGCGACCTCAACGGGTTCGACCGTTGCTTCAACGGATTGGCCCCCCGGGGCCTCTGCCACTTGAAGGGCTGCCTTTTCCATTTCTGCTTCCTTCTCAGCTTCGGCCAGCAATTGTTCGGTGCTCGGGAAATTCGAAAGAGCCAAATGACCGGGCATGCCGCTATCATATGTCGGCGAAATTCCGACGAGCTTCGTCACGCGCACCATCTGATCTTCGGGGCGAGCGGTCTTGGCCCAATCCGAAATGCGTTTGTCCAGCTGATCGGCGGGCACGTCTTCTGCTGCCATCACGCGGGCCGCGCGCCAGTTTCCAGCGAGTGCGTAGGTGTAAGCGAGGTTTTGACGAAGCTTGGGTGTGTTCTGGCCCGCGCGAAGCGCGTTGGTCAGCACGAATACGCCTCGCTCCGGGTTCCCCGCCAGCGCAAGCGCTAGACCAGCGTCCGCCGGGTCCAGCGAGCTTTCCCACTTGCTCAGTTCTTCGAGCGCAACCTTGTTTTGACCAATGGCGCTTTTCGTCAGCGCGTAGCTCAGTACGGTGCGAGGATCAGAATGACCGAGTTCCAGAGCGTCGCCAAAGCTGAGCGCTGCGGAGTCATAGCGACCTGCCTCCAGATAAGCCGTGGCGAGCAGCGCGCGATACTCTGCATCGCGCGGAGCGGCCAAAACGGCTGCCTCAGCGTACGCGATAGCTTTTTCCGCATGGCCCTTGTTGAGCGCGGTTTGGGCTTTGTCATAAGACACCTCGGCGCGCGGGGCGGAGGCGGTGGTGCAGCCCGAAAGCGCGAGGCTGGCGATCGCCGCCGAAGCGAGGAGAGCCAATTTGGGTCCGAAATTCGGGCCGCTTTTGCTGGTCGTTGAAGTGCGAGCCATGTCGTATCCCCTGGTGTTCACGTGGTGGGTTCCGTTTGCAAAGGTCATCAGTCGCGCTTCATCTGCGCGACCAGCGTATCGAGGTCTTCAATGTTGGTAAGCAAAGCGTCGAGCGCTTCGGTGACAAGCGCTTGCGCGCTGATGCCCTGTATCGTCGATGCAAGACGCAGTTTGAGATGACGATCGGTGTCAAGACGCAGCGTGAAAGCGGCACGGCGCGCGCTGTCATCCTTTTTGCGCGATCTACGAGCGGCCTTTTTGGCAAGCGGGCTTTTCTGCGCATGGCCATCGTCGGTTGAAGGTTGCTTAATCTGCGCCGACCCGTGTGCCACATCCTCGGCGGTGCTATCCTGCGCATCTTCGTTCGCAGGCTGACGGCCTTGGGGCGTGTTCGGGATAAGCTCTACGATCTCCGCACCAGCTAAGGGATCAATGATCGGGTGCGGACCCGTTTCCGCTCCCTCACCCATTTCATCTTCGGTGGCGTCATCGTTGAAACCGAAGGCTGCCTCCGCGCCGCTTGCCCGCTTGGACGGGAAAATCAGAGCAGGTTCGCCGTCATTGTCGTCGTTCTCGCCGCCCATGTCGTTCCAGCCCAAATCCTCAAGCTGTTCATCAGCGATCGCCGCCATTTCCGACAGATTGCTTGTGAGCGGCGTGAGCTGCGGACGCATGGCAGGCTTGGCGCCGCCCTTGCGTGCGAGAAGGGTGGGCCCAAGCGAGGCAAAGCTGGCTTCGGACATCATCGCTAAGGCGCCCGTTTACTGGGCCACCCGGCGGCCGAAGCCACCAGCGGGACGATGCACGCCGCCGGGGCCGGCGTTTGCAGCCTGCGCGCCCGGGGCCGCAAACACGGTGCGGCGGAAATTCTTTTCAAGCCGGTCGGAAATGTACTTCCACAGCGCGGTCATTTCCGCAGCCGAACGGCTTTCGGGATCCACCTCCATTACCGTGCGGCCATCGATCATTGAAGCAGCAAAGTCAGTGCGGTGGTGAAGCGTAATCGGAGCAACGGTGCCGTGTTGCGACAGCGCGACGGCGGCTTCCGAAGTGATCTTGGCCTTTGGCGTGGCGGCGTTTACAACGAACACCAGCGGCTTGCCCGCACGCTCGCAAAGGTCAACCGTGGCACCAACGGCGCGCAGGTCGTGCGGGCTCGGACGGGTCGGAACCACAATGAGTTCAGCAACACTGATAACCGACTGAATGGCCATTGTAATGGCTGGGGGCGTGTCGATAACCGCGAGTTTGAAGCCTTGTTGGCGAAGAACCTGAAGGTCGTTCGCGAGACGGGAAACGGTGGTTTGCGCAAAGGCGGGATACTCCGCTTCACGCTCGTTCCACCAATCCGCCAGTGATCCCTGAGGGTCGATATCGATCAATACGACCGGGCCGGCGCCAGCGCGCTGAGCCTGGACGGCAAGGTGTCCGGATAGGGTCGTTTTCCCCGATCCGCCTTTCTGTGATGCCAAAGCGAGTACACGCAACGCCTTAGTCCCCCTGGGTTAGTCCATCATGCGCCGCTTGATTGCGGCTGGATGGCTTGGGGATCGCAGACTACCCCTAATTTTGGGTTAACGCTGTGCTTGCGTTCGCCTACCGCAGAGCGACCGATCGGCCATGCACTTCGGCTTGAGTGACTGTCCTTTCCTCCTATTGCTGGGGGCATTAAAGGGGCGCGGTGGCGCTAATCCTGCGCTGCCATGATCCGTTTCAATTGCAGCTCTGCGAATGTCCAAGAAGGGAAGGGTTTCTTCAATGAACGTGACCGCAGGCCAAGGTGTGTCGGACATCTCACAGCACCCGAGCAATGCGGCGGAAGAGACGACCCCGGTTGCGTTGGAGAGCCGTATATTAAGCCTCGATTTCATTCGCGGGCTGGCAGTGATGGGGATTCTTGCTGCCAACATCGTTGCCTTTGGTCAGCCTCCCAGCGCCTATATCTGGCCAAGCGCATTTCTGGTCGACCCAGCCGACCCGGACGGATGGCTATGGATCGCCCAGTTCGTCCTGGTCGATGGCAAGATGCGCGGGCTTTTCACGCTGTTGTTTGGCGCCGGGATGTACCTCTTTATGGAGCGGGCATGGGCGCGGGGGTCGACGCGATGGCTTCAGATTTGGCGACTTGTGTTGTTGCTGGGCTTTGGGCTCTTCCATTTCTACTTTATCTGGTTTGGCGATATCCTCGCTATGTACGCGATGATTGGTTTTCTGGCCGTCGCGTTCATGCGGTTTGAGCCGGGCCTTCAAATGCGCCTTGGCCTTCTGGGTTACGCGCTGGGATGTATATTCCTCGGCGGTGTGTTCACCTTCCAGTACCTAATCATGGAGACCGACTTCGGCACCACTCAAGCGATGGCAGAAACGCGCGCTGAAATCGCAGTGGGCCTTGAAACGACACAAGCTGATGAAGCCAAACTGACGCCGTATATGCAATCGGGCGATTACGCAGGGCTGCTTGCCGAGCGCTGGAAGCAGCAATGGTTCTTCCCTTTCGTCAATCCGATCTTCTTCATCTTTGAGACCTTGCCCTTGATGCTGATGGGAATGGCGCTTTACCGCATGGGCTTTTTCAGCGGGGCTTTCGATCCGAGTGAAATGAAGAAGTGGGGTTGGATCGGCGTAGCGATTGGTGCGTTGG
>JBCCKJ010000151.1:0-6247 GCA_039027455.1 Pseudomonadota bacterium
CGGCTTCACGCATCTTGCTGCGCAGTTCGGTGGACTGATCCACCGTCATGCCGAGGTTGCGGGTGACAACCACCACGCCGACCTCTTTGAAGACGTCGTTGAGCTGGGCAACCGCATCGGCTTTTTGCGAACGATCCATGCCATACTCCTTCATTATGGCCGCACAGGTTTGCGCCTGAACGACCGGCTCACGTTTATCGATGCCGTTCATCGACATCGGATAAGTCCAACGATGGGGAAGGAGGCGTCACAGACGCATTAGGCGCGCTACAAAGAGCGAACCGGAAAATCTCGTTTCCCCGCCTAGGCTGCAAATTAAGAACGGCGTCTTCCGCTCAGCAACGGTCTCGGACGGATGACCGATTGCTCGGTCGGAGCGCGCACTTAGCGTTAGGCCGCGACGAGTCAAGCGAAAAGGCCATTTCAGGCCGTTTGGGGCGTTGACTCGGGGACGGCCCATTCCTACATGCTCTCCCGGACGCTGGCTTCGAGCCGGTCTGATTCAAGCGCGTAGGGTCAGGCCAAGAATGGAAGCGGCGCTTTGCCATATTCGCGACTGCAACAAAGCTGCTACCGAGCGGGCCGATAGGCCTGTTTGGGAATGCGGCTCTTTTGCGTCGGATGTGGCGGTGATTTCGCGTGAAAACACACGTTCAATCGCGCGGAGCGAGCGCCCAGCTCCTTCGCCAATCAGATAAAGAGGCCTGTTCCCTCCATGGCAACCAAAGCCCCGAGCTCCAAGAAGCCGGTTCGCTCGCGCAGTGCCCAAGGCACCGCGAAGCGCCGCATCCGTAAAATCTTTGGCGACATTCACGAAGTCGTCCAGATGCCCAACCTGATCGAAGTGCAGCGGGAAAGCTACGAGCAGTTCCTGCGTTCGGACAAGGAAACGGGCTATGTCTCAGGCCTTGAAAAGACGCTGCGCAGCGTCTTTCCGATCCGCGATTTCGCCGGCACGGCCGAACTCGACTTCGTGCACTACGAACTCGAAGACCCGAAATACGACACGACCGAGTGTCGCCAGCGCGGCATCACCTACGCCGCTCCGATGAAGGTCACGCTGCGTCTCATCGTCTTTGAAGTCGATCAGGAAACCGAAACGCGCTCGGTCCTCGATATCAAGGAGCAGGACGTGTACATGGGCGACATGCCGCTCATGACCGAGAACGGCACTTTTATTGTCAACGGCACCGAGCGTGTGATCGTCAGCCAGATGCACCGTTCGCCGGGCGTGCTGTTCGATCACGATCGCGGCAAGACCCACTCGTCGGGCAAGCTGCTGTTTGCCGCGCGCGTCATCCCGTACCGTGGCTCGTGGCTCGATTTTGAATTCGACGCCAAGGACATCGTCAACGTGCGTATCGATCGCAAGCGCAAGCTGCCGGTCACCGCGTTGCTTTACGCGCTCGGCCTCGACAGCGAAGGCATCCTGCATCACTTCTACGAAACGGTGAAGTGGGAGCGCGCCAAGGATGGCTGGAAGATCCCGTTCGTCGCCGAAGCGTGGCGCGGTCAGAAGCCGACCTTTGCGCTTGTGAACGCCAAGACGGGCGAAGAGATTTTCCCGGCTGGACAAAAGATTAGCCCCCGCGCGGCCAACAAAGCCGCCAAGGATGGCCTCAAAGATCTGCTGCTTCCGACCGAGGAAGTCGTGGGCCGCTACGCCGCTTACGACATGATCAACGAGAAAACCGGCTCGATCTACATCGAAGCGGGGGACGAAGTGACGCTGGAGCATGTCGAAGCCCTCGACGAGGCGGGCTTTGACGCGATCGAGCTGCTCGACATTGACGAAGTGAACACCGGCCCCTGGATCCGCAACACGCTCAAGGTCGACAAGGCCGAGAACCGCGAAGAAGGTCTGGAAGCGATCTACAAGGTCATGCGTCCGGGCGAGCCGCCGACCAAGGAAACTGCCGAAGCGCTGTTTGAAGGTCTGTTCTTCGATGGCGAACGCTACGACCTTTCCGCGGTGGGTCGCGTGAAGCTCAACATGCGTCTCGAGCTTGACGCCGAAGACACCGTGACGACTCTGCGCAAGGAAGACATCCTTGCCGTCGTCAAGGAGCTGGTCGGCCTGAAGGACGGCAAGGGCGAGGTCGACGACATCGACAACCTCGGCAACCGCCGTGTGCGTTCGGTCGGCGAGCTGCTGGAAAACCAGTACCGCGTTGGCCTGCTGCGCATGGAGCGCGCGGTGAAGGAGCGCATGAGCTCGGTCGACGTGTCCACCGTGATGCCGAACGACCTCATCAATGCGAAGCCCGCCGTGGCCGCGGTGCGTGAATTCTTCGGCTCCTCGCAGCTTTCGCAGTTCATGGACCAGACGAACCCGCTTTCAGAAGTCACCCACAAACGTCGCGTCTCGGCGCTTGGGCCGGGTGGTCTGACGCGTGAGCGCGCCGGGTTCGAAGTTCGCGACGTTCACCCGACGCACTATGGCCGTATCTGCCCGATTGAGACGCCGGAAGGCCCGAACATCGGTCTGATCAACTCGCTGGCCTCGTTCAGCCGGGTCAACAAGTATGGCTTTATCGAAACGCCGTACCGTCAGGTCGTCGACAACAAGGTCACCGGAGACGTGACTTATCTGTCGGCGATGGAAGAGCAGAAGCACACCGTGGCGCAGGCCTCGGCTGAGCTGAACGCTGACGGGTCATTCGTCGAGGAGTTGATCTCGGCGCGTCAGGCTGGCGACAACCTGATGGCTCCGAACGATCAGATCACGCTGATGGACGTGTCACCGAAGCAGCTCGTTTCGGTCGCGGCCTCGCTCATCCCGTTCCTCGAAAACGATGACGCCAACCGCGCTCTGATGGGCTCGAACATGCAGCGCCAAGCGGTGCCGCTGGTGAAAGCCGAAGCGCCGTGGGTCGGAACCGGCATGGAAGAAACCGTGGCGCGCGACAGCGGCGCGGCGATCGCGGCCAAGCGTGGCGGCATCGTCGACCAGGTCGACGCGACGCGTATCGTCATCCGCGCTGTGGGCGATGTCGAACCGGGCCAGTCGGGCGTTGACATCTACACGCTGCAAAAGTTCCAGCGTTCGAACCAGAACACCTGCATCAACCAGCGTCCGCTGGTGAAAGTGGGCGAGACGATCGAAGCCGGTGATATCATCGCCGATGGTCCTTCGACCGATCTGGGCGAACTGGCGCTGGGCAAGAACAGCCTCGTCGCGTTCATGCCGTGGAACGGCTACAACTACGAGGACTCGATCCTCATTTCCGAGCGTATCGTGAAGGACGATGTCTTCACCTCGATCCACATCGAGGAATTCGAAGTGATGGCGCGCGACACCAAGCTTGGGCCAGAAGACATCACCCGTGACATTCCCAATGTTGGCGAGGAAGCTCTGCGCAACCTCGACGAAGCGGGCATCGTCTATATCGGCGCCGAAGTGCACCCGGGCGACATTCTGGTCGGCAAGATCACGCCGAAGGGCGAAAGCCCGATGACGCCCGAAGAAAAGCTGCTTCGCGCGATCTTCGGCGAAAAGGCTTCGGACGTGCGCGACACCTCGCTGCGTCTGCCGCCGGGTGTGGCCGGGACGATCGTCGAGGTTCGCGTCTTCAACCGTCATGGTATCGAAATCGATGACCGTACGCGTGCGATCCAGAACGAAGAGATCGAGCGTCTGCGCAAGGACGCCGCCGACGAACGCGGCATTCTCAACCGCGCAACCTACAACCGTCTTCGCGACATGCTGATGGGCCAGACGGCTTCTGCGGCGCCCAAGGGCGTGAAGAAGGGTATCAAGATCAGCGAGCAGGTGCTGGCCGATGTTGAGCGCCACGAATGGTTCAAGTTCGCGGTGGCCGAGGACAAGCGTCAGGCGCAGTTGGAAGCGATCAAATCGCAATACGACGAGGCCGTCGCCGGCATCGATGCGAAGTTCGAGGACCGCAAAGAAAAGCTGGAGCGCGGCGATGAGCTGGCTCCGGGTGTTCTGAAGATGGTCAAGGTGTTCGTCGCGGTGAAGCGCAAGCTGCAGCCGGGAGACAAGATGGCGGGCCGCCACGGGAACAAGGGTGTCATCAGCCGGATCCTTCCGGTCGAAGACATGCCGTTCCTCGAAGACGGGACGCCAGTGGACCTCGTGCTCAACCCGCTGGGCGTGCCCTCGCGTATGAACGTCGGGCAGATCTTTGAAACGCACCTCGGCTTTGCCGCGCGCGGTGTCGGTATGCAGATCAAGGAAGCGCTTGAGGAATGGCACGCCGCCAACCCCAACGCCGCTGAGGATTACGCCAACGCCAAACCGCCCGCCGCCGTCGTGGAGCGCCTCAAGGACGTATACGGCGAGCAGTATCACGAAGATCTCAACAGCCGTTCGGCTGAACAGATCGTTGATCTCGCGGGCAATCTGACCGCCGGTGTCCCGATGGGCACGCCGGTGTTCGACGGCGCGCGCGAAGCCGATGTGACGGACATGCTGGTCAAGGCTGGCGTGCACTCATCCGGCCAGTCGGTGCTGTTTGATGGTCGCACGGGCGAGGCGTTTGACCGCCGCGTGACTGTGGGCATCATCTACATGCTCAAGCTGCACCACCTCGTCGACGACAAGATCCACGCGCGCTCGATCGGGCCGTACTCGCTCGTCACCCAGCAGCCGCTGGGCGGTAAGGCGCAGTTCGGCGGACAGCGCTTTGGTGAGATGGAAGTCTGGGCTTTGCAAGCGTACGGCGCGGCCTATACGCTTCAGGAAATGCTCACCGTCAAGTCGGACGACGTGGTGGGCCGGACCAAGGTCTACGAAGCGATCGTCAAGGGCGACGACACCTTCGAAGCGGGCATTCCAGAGAGCTTCAACGTTCTCGTCAAGGAGATGCGTTCGCTGGGCATGAACGTCGAACTCACCTCGCTGGGCGACGGCGATGATGAGGACGGCGAACAGCTGGAGGCGGCGGAATAAAGGATGCTGGTCCACCGCGATAGTATTGTTGCGAAATCACCAGAGGCAGCTGCTCTTATTGTAGCGCTCCCTCTGCTCGTGACTGGCTATCGTGCATGGATCGGCGAAGGCTGGCAGCAGATGTTCTTCGGCTGCGTCTTCGCAATCTGCGCCTTCATCGCAGTCTCCGCAATTTATTATCTTATCGCAAAGCGCGGTAACTGATTTCACCCCTGAAGGGACGATGAAATGAACGAACTGACAAAATTCACAAACCAGCTGGCGAAGCCGGAAACCTTTGACCAGATCCAGATCGGCATCGCGAGCCCCGAGCGCATCCGTTCGTGGTCCTTCGGCGAAATCAAGAAGCCGGAGACGATCAACTACCGCACGTTCAAGCCGGAACGCGACGGCCTGTTCTGCGCGCGCATCTTTGGTCCGGTGAAGGACTACGAATGCCTGTGCGGCAAGTACAAGCGCATGAAATACAAAGGCGTCGTGTGCGAAAAGTGCGGCGTGGAAGTCACCGTCACCAAGGTGCGTCGTGAGCGCATGGGCCACATTGAGCTTGCAGCACCAGTTGCGCACATCTGGTACCTGAAGTCGCTGCCATCACGCATCGGCTTGCTGCTCGATATTCAGCTCAAGCAGCTTGAGCGTATTCTCTACTTCGAGAGCTACGTCGTGATCGAGCCGGGCCTGACCCCGCTTGAGAAGTATCAGCTGCTCACCGAAGACGAGCTGCTCGAAGCGCAGGACGAATACGGCGAAGACGCGTTCAGCGCCGACATCGGTGCCGAAGCGGTCAAGGTCATGCTGATGGACCTCGACCTCGAGCAAGAGCGCGAAGACCTTCTGGAAGAGCTCGCGACCACCAAGTCGACGCTCAAACCCAAGAAGATCATCAAGCGTCTGAAGGTCGTCGAAAGCTTCATTGAGAGCGGCAACCGCCCGGAATGGATGATCCTTGAAGTGATCCCCGTGATTCCGCCCGAACTGCGCCCGCTGGTGCCGCTCGATGGTGGCCGTTTCGCGACGTCCGATCTCAACGATCTCTATCGCCGCGTGATCAACCGTAACAACCGCTTGAAGCGTCTGATCGAGCTGCGCGCGCCGGACATCATCGTCCGCAACGAAAAGCGTATGCTTCAGGAAGCCGTCGACGCGCTGTTCGACAACGGCCGCCGTGGCCGCGTCATCACCGGCGCGAACAAGCGTCCGCTCAAGTCGCTGTCCGACATGCTCAAGGGCAAGCAGGGCCGCTTCCGTCAGAACCTTCTGGGTAAGCGCGTCGACTATTCGGGCCGTTCGGTCATCGTGACCGGTCCCGAGCTCAAGCTGCACCAGTGCGGC
>JBCCKJ010000152.1:0-6236 GCA_039027455.1 Pseudomonadota bacterium
ACCTGAGGCTCAGGCGCGGGCGTGTTAGCTAAGGGCTCGGATGATGCGTCAAGCTCGTCTTCAGGCGGATCGGCGAAGTCGCCCGTGCCTTCCACCTCTTCCATGATGTCGGGCGGTGGCGGTGGTTCTTCGCCCCGCAGTTCAGCGATTTCGACCTCGCGGCGATAGAGGTAACTGTCGCGCCGGGCGGCGTAGGGGTTTATCGTCTCATCAATTCGCTTAAGCTCGGCGTCGTATTCCAGCCTGTCGTCGAGATTGCTGACTATGTAAAACGGGATGGAAAACTCCAGCTGATTGAACGGTTCTCCGAATGCAACCGGCAGCAGCAATTGATCAAGGAAGCTTCCCGTCACATCGCGCGCGCTTGTTGCGCCCGTGACCGGGAGAAACAGGTAGGGGCCCGACCCAACGCCATAGAACCCCATCGTGTTGGCCCATCCGTTACGGCGAAAGGGCAGACCAATGCCGGGCTTCTCTGCCACATCAATGAGCCCGCCTATGCCGAGCGTGGAGTTGATCAAAAGGCGACCAAGCGTCTCAAAAGTCTTGCCAATTTTTCCTTGAAGTAGGAAATTGAGCGCGTTGTTGGGCTCGCGTAGATTATTCACCACATTGCTCAAGCCATCGCGCAGCGGTCCGGGAAGACCATCGCGGTAGGCGTAAGCGACCGGTTCAACGAAGACATTGTCCAGATCCTGCGTGATCCGGTAGCTTTCTTCGTTGATGCGTTCGATCGGATCGCTTTCCGGGGGGCCATAGCCTCCCTCGACGATGATAACGTTTTCATCGGACGCCTCGCCCTCAGGCGGCGCTTCAGCGGGGTCACCTTGATCTTGCGGGATCGCCACATTTTGGGACGCAGCGATGAGCGACCAATCCAAAGCTAACAGACTGGCGGAACTTGCCCGCAAGCTGGACATCGTAGGCGGATCCGAATGAAACTCGCGCGCACTCTCGCTCAGAACCACTGGCGCTGGAATAGGCAACGCCAAGGCGATTTCTGGAACCTCTCCAATCAAGAGAGGCGAGGTCAAAATCATGAGCGCAGCGTTCGGCATTCGCGTCCTTTCAAATCCTATCCTGCGCCCAGTCCATGACTCAGCGCTTGACGCCCCCTTACAATGTGCCCCTGCTTTGGCCCCTCTTGCGTTCTGTCCTCAACTCGTAAAGCTGACGTCTCTTCAATCCCTTAAGACGACGGACTGCAAGCCCTCTTTAGAAATCCGACAAATCGCTTACCAAAGCAAGATGCCTTTTTTGAAAACCGATCACGACGGTCCGATAGTCCGGATCATCATCGACCGTCCCGAAGTCATGAACCCCCTTGGCAGCCCCGGCGATGGCGATGCGTTTGCCCGCGTCTGCCGAGAGATTAATCGCGACATGGATGTGCGGTGCGTGATCCTGACCGGGGAAGGACGCGCGTTTTCAGCGGGCGGCGATGTCAAAGCGATGCGCGACAAAAGCGGCACGTTTGGCGGGCCTCCTCCCGCGATCTCGGACGGATATCGCGAAAACATCCACGTCATGCTGCGCGCGCTGTACGGTTTAAGGGTTCCTCTGATTGCTGCGGTGAATGGTCCGGCTATCGGCTTGGGATGCGACGTAGCGTGCTTGGCTGATATCCGGATCGCGAGCGAGAAAGCCAAGTTTGGCGTCACGTTTCTCAAGCTCGGTATAATTCCAGGCGATGGCGGCACCTGGATTTTGCCGCGCGTGATCGGCCCGGCGCGGGCGGCGGAGCTGTTTTATACCGGCGATGTGATCGACGCCGCCACGGCGCTGGAATGGGGGTTGGTGAGCCGCGTCGTGGAGCCTGACGCGCTTATAGGGGAAGCGGAAGCGCTGGCGCGCAAGGTCGCGGAGCAGCCTCCGCACGCGCTGCGCCAGGCCAAGATGCTTTTGCGACAGGGCCAGCAGGTCAGCTACGACAGCGCCTTGGAGCTTGCGGCCAACACGCAAGCCATGATGCACCTTACCAAGGACCACGAGGAAGGCGTTGCGGCCTTGATCGAAAAGCGCAGCCCGGACTTCAAGGGCGAATAGGCGCGGCGAGCGCGGGCCTAAAGCTCAATCCAGCGCCAGATGCCAGCCGGGATATCGCCCATGGGCAAGTGCAGATAGCTGAGGCCAGTGAACAGCACGACGCCCCCAATCCATGGTATGGCTCCGACGGTGGTGAAGCCCGAAAGGCGCGGCCAATAGCTGGTGTGGCTTTCCCACTCGGCCCACGCTTCGCCCATCAGTTCACGCTTTTTGCGGTCCTGCATATGCGCGCCGACCAGCGC
Source organism: Pseudomonadota bacterium (assembly GCA_039027455.1). Lineage (GTDB taxonomy): Bacteria > Pseudomonadota > Alphaproteobacteria > Sphingomonadales > Sphingomonadaceae > Erythrobacter. The sequence continues at coordinate 2,289 of JBCCKJ010000152.1, forward strand.
GAGAAATCCCATAGCGAAAGCCGTGATCATGGTGCGAGTGCTCCAGAACAGAGCCATGTGAGACAGCGCCCAAATCCCAAAGCCCCACATCATCGGGTGCCGCGTAATGGTGAAGACACCCTTGGGTTTTGCGCGCGCCTGCTGTTCGGCCATGGGAGTGGGCAGCGCCGGATTGCCCATAAGCGATCCAGCGAACAGGATCATCGCAGGCAGCGTCAATGCGGTGGCGATGATCCAGCCCACTTCTCCCGAACCGCCCAAATCAGCGGATGGGGCGGATTTGAACGCGAGGTAGACCCACACGAAGGTCGCTAGGCTCACCAGCGAATAGACGACTTGAAACCCAGTGGCCCCGAGCGCTTTGACCATCGCCGGTCTCAGCGGGTGCGACATGGCAAAGTGCGTGCCCACAAACGCAGCGTTAGCTGCGACGAGTTCCAGCATATCCCTCTCCTGCTCTGATGAGAGGCGTATCAGCCGGTTAGCCCGATGCCTAGGTCTTGATGTCGGTGGGAATGCCAGTGGGAATGATCGTGGCTTGCGCGGTGGCCACGTGGATGGGATCGGCGCCGTCGCTTTCCGCGTAGACATCGCTGCGCACCACGACCTGCCTTTTGCCGGGTTTCACCACGTGTCCCTTCGCGCGCAGCCGTTGGCCTTGCCCGGGGCGCAGGAAGTTGATCGTGTAGCTGCCGGTGACGACGTCTCCCACAACGGAGGCTCCGGCCCAGGCGCAGGCGTTATCCGCCATCAGGCCAACAATCGCGCCGTGGGCAAAGCCGTGATGCTGCGTCATTTCGGGGCGAAGTTGCAGCAGCAGCTCGGCCTCACCTTGCCAGACCTTAAGGGGTTCCACCGCGAGCCAATTGGAAAAGCCGGAGCCTTTCACCGCCACGCGCTTCATGTAGTCGAGAGAGGCTTCGGGGCTGTCAAAACGCGATTGGCTCATGGGACATCTCCTTAAAGTCTGTATTACAGACTTATGGGCGAACGCGTTCTCCGACACAAGTCTGATTTGCAGACCGCTTGCGGATGTGTTTTATGCATGAGGCCTATGAAATCGTACCGCGCCTCTCGTTCACCGTGCCCTATTGGCCGCGCCGCCCGCGTGCTGGGTGATCGCTGGGTCATTATGATCCTGCGCGAGGCGTTTTTGGGCGCGGATCGGTTTGAACAGTTTGTCGAACGCATGGGAATCAACCGCGCGGCGCTGACGTCGCGGTTGGAGATTCTGCAGGAAGCGGGCCTAATGCGTCGCGAACCGCCCGAAGGCAAACGCGCGCGGTATGTTCTGATGCCGGCGGGCGAAGCGCTGGTCCCGCTCTACAAGGAAATGGCCGATTGGGGCTCGGAGCATCTTTTTGCTGAGGGCGAGCCGCGCGGCCAATGGCCCAGCTCCGCCGAAGCGAACCTGACCAACGAGGCCTAGAAAGAGAAACGCCCCCGACCTTGTAAACGATCAGAGGCGCTTACCATTCACTAACAGGCCCTGCTCTTATTCAGCGGGCCGCGTCGCCGGGTGAAGACCAGCGGCCTGTGGTTCGCCAACTTCGCTTTGCCCCAGCAGATCATCATCGACGCTGTCATCCGTCAGAGTGTCGAGATGCATGAGCTTCTTGATGAGCGGGCTGATGATCATAACGCCCACGCCCACGCCCATCGCGACGAGGCCGACATTCATGTAGACATCGAGCACAACCTGCTTGCCCGCTTCGTCGCCAACCCCTTCAGCGCCGGTCGCGGCCGCAATGAGACCGGCTGCGAAGTTGCCGGTCGCCGAAGCGAAGAACCACGTGCCCATGATAAGGGAAGCCATGTGCGCCGGTGCGAGGCGGTTCATAGCGGAAAGACCAACAGGGGAGAGGCACAGTTCGCCGGTCGTGTGCAGCAGGTAGATAAGGAAGATGAAGATCACCGGTGTAGCGGCGTCGACACCCACCGATTGCGCGCCCCAGACCAAGACCAAAAAGCCGAGCCCAACCTGAACAACGCCAAGGCCGAATTTGAACGGCGCGGAGGGTTCCACGTTCTTCCGTCCCATGGCTGTCCAAGTCGCTGCAAACACGGGCGCGAGCAAGAAAATGAAGCCAGCGTTGACCGATTGGAAAACAGAGGCGGGTACCTCGAGACCAAACAGGCTGCGATCCACGTGGCGGTCGGTGAACAGATTGAGCGAAGAGCCGGCTTGTTCGAACAGCGCCCAAAAGATGATCGATGTGAGGATCAGGAACATAGCTGCGAAGATCCGGTCGCGCTCTTCCGGTGCGAGCTTTACCACCGCTGTGAACAGCACATAAAGGACAAGCGCGAGCCCAAAAATGCCGAGCACGTATCCAACGAGCGTCTGATACTGGATCGCGAGCCAGCAGACTCCAACAAGCGCAACGCCCAGCGCGTACATGGTCCATTCTGTGCCTTTGGCCAGAACCTTGGGAGGTTCACCCCGGCCCAGCAAAAGCGGCGTTCCAGCGGCAAAGACGATGAGCCCGGCCAACATGCCAAAGCCTGCGAGACCGAAGCCGTAAGCCCAGCCATAGGTTTCGCCGATAAAGCCGCACAGGAGCGAGCCAAAGAACGCGCCGACGTTAATGCCCATATAGAAGATGGTGTACGCAGGATCACGGCGGATATCGGTGCGTGGGTAAAGCTGCCCGACGATCACCGAGATATTGGCTTTGAGGAAGCCGGATCCAACGATGATCAAGGCCAGCGCGAGCCAGAAGACGTAAATGATCGGGTTGTCGGTGTTGCCGGCCCCAGGCGATCCTTCGAACGCCATGAAGAAGTGGCCAAGCGTTAACAGCACGGCGCCGAAAAGGACCGCTTTCCGCTGGCCCAAATATCGGTCAGCCATATAGCCACCGATCACGGGCGTGATGTACACCAGCGCCGTATACGCCCCATAGATGATGCCCGCTTCACCGTCTTCGAAAAGCCAATGCTTGGTCAGGTAAAAGATCAAAAGCGCGCGCATCCCGTAATAGGAAAAGCGCTCCCACATCTCCGCGAAGAACAAGACAAAGAGACCCTTGGGGTGCCCTAGAATGGTTCCCGCGCTGTCGCCATGCGGTAGAGCTTGTGATGCCATAGTGTCGCTAAATCCCAACAATTGCTGCGCGCGTTGTCGCGCGTCCCCGAAGGTGTGCACCCTAACGGGCAAATCCGGTCTGTGAAGCCTCTGTTACGGCCTTCTTGCGGCTTTGTGTCGAATTGGCCCCACCCTGCGCCGCCCCTAGAGCTCGGTTGTTGAGGCCCGTCTCAACCGCGCGAAGCTTGACGCGCATGGGTGTATTATGGCACTGCATCACCTTAATGAGGATCGCATAAGATGAGCACCACACCCAAGAATCAGGCTCGCCCTGTCTATTTGAAACTGCGCGATCAGATCGCCGCGGCCATCATTGAGGGTGTCTATCCCGAAGGCGCCATGCTGCCATCGGTGCGCGCTCTCGCCGCGGAACAGGGGGCCAATCCCCTCACTGTGGCCAAGGCCTATCAGCAGTTCCAGAACGATGGCCTTGTCGAAGTCCAGCGCGGGGTTGGCATGTATGTCGTCAAAGGCGCGGCGGAGACCTTGCGCTCTCGAGAGCGAGATTCGTTTCTGCGCGAGGAATGGCCCGAAATACGAACCCGTATGCAGCGACTTGGTCTGGACCCAGTCGACCTTCTCGAACGGAGTTGATTATTCCGGCGCATCGCGCACGGATGTCCCAACCGCGCACAGTCGTAAACGCTCGCTTGCTCATTTTGCATGCTTCTGGCAGAACCATTTTCGCGAAGTTGCTCTTCGGGTCTGAGCGGCTGATGAGAGAGCCATTGGAAAAATGGCTGGGTTTACAGAGGGAACAGCGCGCCACGCAGCGGGGGAGCCGCGCGGCGAGCGAACGCGGAGGGCTTTATGATCCGATCCGAACTGCTGGCTGAGTTGCACAAAGACAATCCGGAACT
>JBCCKJ010000153.1:0-6203 GCA_039027455.1 Pseudomonadota bacterium
CTCCTTCGCTGGCGTCCTTAAACTCGACCATTTTGACAAGCGTGCCGTCTTCATCCGCGATAACACGACCGTAAGCGGCAGGGTCAGCGGCTCGAAAGACGAGCACCGCGACCTTCGCATCGCCTTCCAACGCATCCGCCAGACGCTGGACCGTTTCCGCCCGCACCATCGGCACATCGCCAAAGCATACAAGAATGTTGCCCGAGAACCCATCAAGCGCACCCTTCGCCTGAAGCGCCGCGTGCGCAGTCCCCAATTGCGGCTCTTGCAAAGCGGTTGAAACGTCACGCCCCTCCAACGCCGCATCAATCTGTCCTTGCCGATCTCCGGCTACCACCACGGTGCGCGCTGGCGAAGGCTCGGCCAAGTTGTCGAGGAGATGTATCAGCATCGGCTTTCCGGCAATCGGATGGAGCACTTTGTGAAGGGAGCTTTTCATCCGCGTGCCTTTGCCCGCGGCGAGGATGATTACGGCAAGATCAGTCATTCTGTGTCCAGTATCGGGGATCGGCAGCGCTGGCGCAATCCTAAGTCCGCCGCGAATTGGCAGCAAATGCTTGCGGTTTGAAGACGTTTCGACCACCGCAGCGCTCCATGACCAACATCCCCTTTGAAACGGTCGGATTCGATCTCGATGGCACGCTGCTGGATACGTTCCGCGATCTTGGAGCGGCGGTGAATCACGCCCTCGCTCTGGGTGGGTTTGCGCCCGTGCCGATGGAAACGAGCCAAGACCTGATCGGAGGCGGCGCTAAGATCATGCTGGCGCAGGCCGTCAACGCGCAAGGTGGACTTCCAGGTGGCCTCGAAGGGGATGACTTTCGATCTTTGTACAAAGCCATGCTGCGCTTCTATTCGGACAACAACGCGGTCTACACGAAGCCCTACCCCCATGCCCGGGAAGTGGTCGCCGGGCTCGCCGCGCGCGGCGTGAAGATGGCCGTCGTTACCAACAAGTTCGAGAGTTTTGCGCGCTCCATCCTCACGCAGCTCGACTTTCTCGATCCGTTTGAAACCGTGATCGGCGGCGACACGATGGGCAAAGGACCAGATGGAAAGTTCCGATCCAAGCCTTACGCCGATCCTGTGATCGAAGCGCGCCGCCGCTGCGCAGACAACCCAGACAATCCGGGCACCTTCGCCTTTGTTGGCGACAGCTCTTACGACGTGAAGGCGGCGCGCGCGGCGGGCGTCCCGGTGATCGCCGCCGCTTACGGGTATTGCGACGCAGCCCCCGCGGATCTTGCGGCTGACGCTATTATCGATTCGCTCGATGGCCTTATTCCCGCTCTAGAAGCGCTCTAACACGCCCACTGACCCTACGGCATCGCGATCCAGCCGATTTCGTGGAATCCTATGGTTGCAACGCAGCATCAAAAGTGCCACGCAGCCGCCACAGATATGGTTTACGTCCCCGTCAAGCGGGTCTGACACAAGAACAGATTAGGGAGCATTCATCATGAGCATCGATTTCAAAGATAAAGTCGCCATCGTTACCGGTGCCGGCGGCGGTTTGGGCCGCGCGTACGCGCTCGAACTGGCCAAGCGCGGCGCGAAAGTGGTCGTCAACGATCTGGGCGGCTCGCGCGACGGTACCGGCCATTCCGACATGGCTCTGCAGGTTGTCGAAGAAATCGAGAAGGCGGGCGGTGAAGCGATCTCGAACGGCGGCTCGGTCACCGAATACGACCAGATGGAAAAAATGGTCGCCGACGCCAAGCAAAAGTGGGGCGGTGTCCACGTCCTCATCAACAACGCAGGCGTCTTGCGCGACAAGACCTTCGCCAAGATGAGCCCGGAAGACTTCGAGTTCGTCCTCAAGGTCCACCTCACCGGATCGGCCTTCGTTACCAAAGCGTGCTGGGAAACCTTCCGCGAACAGGGTTATGGGCGCATCCTGATGACCGCGTCCTCGACCGGCCTGTTCGGTAACTTTGGGCAAGCCAACTATGGCGCTGCCAAGCTAGGCCTTGCTGGCTTCACCAAGACGCTTCAGCTCGAAGGCGCGAAGTACAACATCCGCGTCAACTCGCTTTCCCCGGTGGCGGGCACGCGCATGACCGAAGACCTCTTCCCCGAAGAAGCCTTCAAGCTGTTCGCGCCTGAAAACGTGGTTCCGGCCGCGCTCTTCCTCGTCAGCGAAGACGCGCCGACCAACCAGATCGTGGGCGCGGGCGCCGGCGGTTTCCACTCCTCTTGGGTTGTGATGAATGACGCGGTGTGGCTGCCCGATGGCGAGCGCACGGTCGAAGGCTTCGCCGCCAACTGGGACAAGATCAACGAGTTCACCAACCTCAAAGCGCCGCAATCGGGCTCTGAGCAGTCGGCGAACATCCTTGCCGCCATGCAGAAAGTGACCGGCACGGGCCCCTCCAGCGCGCGCGGCTAATCGGGGTATTTCGCCCGGCTGGGCCTAGCGATTATTCGACCAATCAAGGAGAAAAAGGGCGGGAGCACCAACGTGTTTCCCGCCCTTTTCCTATCTCCACTCACCCGACACCCAGCCTAGGTGTATTGACTGAATAATACACCTAGGGTAAATCGCTGCCCGTCAATCAGAATGAGGCGCGTGATATGTACTCCGAAGACGACATCAACTCTGCTGTGGCCGCCGGTGCGTTGAGCGCCGAATCCGCCGCGAGCTTTCGCCAGCACATCAGCCGCGCCCGAGTCCTGCCGCGTCAATCGGAAGAGAATTTCAAGCTGATCAACAGCTTCAACGATATCTTCGTGGCGATTGGTATCGTCATCCTACTGGTCGCCGTCGGAGCCATTGGACAGGCATTGGCCGGAGTTCTCATCCCTGTTGAAACCCTGATCGAGTTTGCCCAGCGGGTCCCCGATCCTTCGGAAACACAGTTGGAAGCGTGGGAAGCCCAAACCGATGTGCATAACGGCGTGGCCGGCGCGCTTGCAGGCCTCGCAGTGGCGCTCACCGCTTGGCCGCTTTCGGAGTTTTTCACGCGCAAACGCCGGATGGCGCTGCCTTCTATCCTTCTGCTTCTGACCTTTGTGGGCGGAAGTTTCGCCGCTGTCTTCGGTCTTGGCGCTGCGGTTGGCGCGATGGACAACGACATCCTCGGCGCGCTGATCATAACGCTGTCGGGTATCGTGGCCGCAGGGGCCGCACTGCTGCATTGGCGACGGTTTCAGGTTCCCATCACCGTGGCCGCCGCGGCGGGTGTAGCGGTTTTGTCTCTTCTGCTGGCGATAGCCGGGGTGCTTCAAATCGAGCCAAGCGAACCGGGCTTTCTCGTTCCGGTCCTAATCGCTGGGATGGTCGTTTTCGCCTTCGCCATGCGCTGGGACATCTCGGATCGCGAGCGCACGACGCGGCGCAGCGATGTCGCCTTCTGGCTCCACCTTGTGGCCGCGCCCTTGATCGCGCACCCAATCTTCGCCTTAATCGGGGTGACGGATGGCGCGACCAGCCCAGGCGCCGCGATCGGCGTGCTGGCGGTCTACATAGCTTTCGGACTGATCGCTCTAGCCATTGATCGCCGCGCCTTGCTCGTATCGGCCCTCGCCTACGTCCTTTTCGCGCTGGCCTTCCTGTTCCGTAAGTTCGGCGCGGTGGAATTGGGCTTCGCTCTCACCGCCCTCGTTATCGGATCGGGATTGCTTAGCCTCTCGGCCTTTTGGCAGTCCATTCGAGCGCAGGTTGTTCGCGCGCTTCCCGCGAACCTGCGCGAAAAGCTCCCAGAGCCGGAGATGGTCGTCCCGCTCACAGCGGAGCCAAGCGCGGTTTAATCGTCTTCCACCGCCTTCAAAAGGCGGCGCTCCACCGGCGCGAGCACATTGACGAGTTCATGCCCTCGCTTGAGCACTTGGCCGTGTTCTCCGAACAGGGTCCACATGCCCTGCTTGCTGCGTAAGGCCGGTCGTTTCTCGATCCGGGTCTGAGGGCGTTCAGCCGTGCGACGGAACGCAGAAAAGCTCGCGAAGGCCTTGTCAAAATCCATGGCGTAATCGCGCCATTCGCCGGCCGCCACCATACGGCCATACAAATCGAGAATGCGCTGCAATTCGTCGCGCTCGAAACCCACCTGATTGGCCTTGGCCCCGGGAAACGCTAAAACTTGGCCCGTCGCTGAGCCGCTTTGCGAATTCATCAATCGTCAGTCCCGCTCTTGGCGTTCAGATCCAAACTCGCTTGGAGCGGTTCAGAGGCCTTTTTCGGCTTCGGCAGCTTGGCTCCTTGAGCGGCCTTCAGTTCCGCCATCTCCGCGCGCAACGCGGCCAATTCGCCTTCCAGCTTCTCAATGCAATCCACTCGGTTGCCTTCAGCGTCTTCGCATTGAGGCGCCGTCGAACCGTAGGGGATGAATTCCCTGATCCATTCCTCGGCGGGGACGAGTGTCGAACGCGCCTTGAAGCCCACCATGGTGGCGCCCGAGGGAACATCTTCCATAACCACCGCGTTCGCGCCCACACGCGCGCGCTCACCCACAACAATCGGGCCAATGATCTGAGCGCCTGATCCGATGATGACATTGTCTTCCAGCGTCGGGTGCCGCTTTCCGCCCTGCCCGTTGGTTGGGTTGGTCCCGCCCAAGGTCACGCATTGGTAAATCGTCACATTATCACCGATATGAGCGGTTTCCCCGATGACGGTAAAGCCATGGTCGATAAAGAAGTTCTTCCCGATCTGCGCTCCGGGGTGAATATCGATCGCGGTCAGAAAGCGCGAAAGGTGGTTCACGACCCGAGCCAAGAAATACAGTTTCGCCTGAAACAGCCAATGCGCCACGCGGTGAAGGCCGAGCGCCAACACTCCGGGATACAGCAGGATTTCCCAGCGAGAGCGCGGCGCGGGATCGCGCGCTCGGACAGAGTCCAGATAGGCTTTCAGCCGATCAAACATCGACACTCTCCTAAAATCGGCATCAAGCCTTCCACGAACCCAGCGCAAATGCAACCAAGCCCCGCTTTGGCCTAAAGAAGGCTAGCTTGCTCAGGGCCTTGGGTCGCTTCGAGCGCGGCGCGCCACACCGACATGGTAGCGGGAGCAGCGCGTTCAAGGCTGATCCGGTCAATCGTGCGCACCAACCGTTCAAGCTCGGCAAAGCTACGCGCGGCGCGTGGGACAAGGTATTCGACCGCGCCATCGGCGAGGCTGAGCCCGCGCTCCTCGGCCAAAGCTTCGACCAATTGCGCCGCCATGACGTCATCGGGCTCACCCAATTCCAGTTGCAGGGATCCTCCCAGACGCGACCGCAAATCGGGCAACGCAATCTCCCAAGGGCGCGCGTTAGCGATCAGCAGCAAGGGCGTGCCCGCTTGCGACCCACCCTCTTGGCTGGCGTTCCAGCGATGGAAGAGCGCGTCCTCGTCGCGCCGTTCGGCGTTGTCGATAACCTCAATGCCGTGCGCGCGAGCCCAACGCCCCAGCAGCGATTTTCCCGAACGCGGCGGGCCCGTCAGCACCGCGGCGTGGAACGGCCATGTAGCGGGATCGCGCAAAGCCTCTACCGCAGCCATATTCGCATTGCCGACGACCAGACGCGTGGGCCGCGCATCTTCGCCCGGTTCCAGCGGGAGCGCAATTTGCGGTGTCGGATGTTTGGCCTGCGGCACGCGGACGCCCTTACCCGCTTTTAACGGCTGATGGCGAGCGCACGACCACTCTGGTTCACCGCAAAGCCGCGCGATCGCAGCGCCGCTGCAAGCTCGTCAGCCGTCCCACCATAGCTCACAGTCATGACCGAGGAGCCGCCCATGGCCGTGCTTGTGACGGCCAAGCCGCGAACACCTGGAGTGCCGCGCACCCCTGAAAGCGCGGCGTCAAACGCGGCGGCGTTGGGGCTGGCAAACTGGACGGTGAAGCTGTTGACCACCGCTGGAATGGGTAAGGCTTCTGGTCCGGGCTGTTCGGGTGTTTCTGGGCTCAGCGATGGATCAAGCGCGTTGCCGCCTTCGAGGCCCAACGCCGCCGCCTCCTCGCGAGCGCGGATGGCTTCGCCAATCTCGATTAGGCGCTGAAGGGCCGGATCCACATCGTCCGAACCGCTTGCGTCCAGTGTCGGGTCGGGCTGCAACTTGCCTTCGACCAGCGCGCGCTCATAGATCCGGTCCATGCGCTGCACCGCTTCATCGAGCATGCTCGACAGCTCGCGATCGTCGGCGGCGGTTAGCGTGAAGGTCTCGAGCGCTTTGCTATCGGGCCCATAACGCGCTGTGAACGTTCCGGTGATAGGCCCACC
>JBCCKJ010000154.1:0-6179 GCA_039027455.1 Pseudomonadota bacterium
ATCAGATTGGTTCGCAGCGCGGTCATCGCGATCGCGATATTGACCGCCCATCCGCTAACCATGTCGCCCAAGCTAAACGCAGGCCTCGATGAGGCTTGGGGCGCGTCATTCTCCAAGGGGATGGTAGCCATCACATGTCCTCCGATTAGCGTGTAGCCGCAACCACGCGGTCTTCTACCGGGTGGTCTTCGATCACTTTTCCATCGCGAAACTCGATCCGCCTCCGCGCGTGATCCGCAATCTCATTCTCGTGAGTTACGAGAATTACAGTGATTCCGGACGCGTTGAGTTCCTCGAATATAGCCATGATATCCTCGCTCGTCTGTGTGTCGAGCGCGCCGGTCGGCTCATCCGCGAGGAGTATAAGAGGCTCTGTCACGAGCGCGCGCGCAATCGCAACGCGCTGTTGTTGACCTCCGGATAGCTTGGCGGGCGTGTTCAACAAACGCTCACCCAGTCCCATGTCGATCAGTTTCTGCGTCGCGCGCTCGCGCCGCGTAGCGGTGTCGACACCGGCATAGATCAAAGGGACGGCCACATTATCGATAGAAGTGGTTCGCGCGAGGAGATTGAACTGCTGAAAGACAAAGCCGATTTTGTTGTTGCGCAACCTAGCCAGCGCGTCGCTCGACATATTGGCGGTGGGTACGCCATCGATCAGCACCTGACCTTTGCTCGGCACATCAAGGCACCCGATCATGTTCATAAAGGTTGATTTGCCTGAGCCCGACGCGCCCATAATAGCGACATATTCGCCGCGTTCGATCGTCAGTGAGACATTGTTGACGGCGTGAATGACCTCGCCGCCAAGCTCGTAGGATTTAACTAGGCCGCGCGTTTCGACAAGCGGTTGACCTCCAGTCGATCCAGGATGCGCCGCCATATTCATCAGCGTGGCGCAGCCCGGCCAGACTGGAAGCTTTCCTGTTCAATCTCGCGCGAGCGCACGAGTATGGCTTCGCCCTCTTCGAGCCCGCCCGTTACCTCAACAAAGCCTTCGCCTTTTAGGCCAGTCTCGATAGGCTTTCGACTGGGCGCGTATGGGTCGTCCGAATTGGGAAACCAGACAAAATCTTGCTTGGAAACCGCATCGCTCTCATCATCAGGCGCGCCAGAGCGATCCTCGGGGCGTGGAACAAATCGAGTGGCGGCAACTGGCACGCGCAGCACGTCTTCCTTCAAACCCGTGATGATATCGACATTTGCGGTCATTCCGGTCAGCAGTTTGCCGTCCTTGTTGTCGACATCGAGGATAACGAGATAGCTGACCGCCATGCTCGATTGTGTCGCCGATTGCCGGATTTGTTGAACGCGCGCTTCAAAAGTGTCGTCGGGATAACTGTCGACGGTGAAGCGCACTTGCTGTCCTTCGCGAACCTGTCCGATATCCGCTTCGTCCACCGCCGCTTCGACCTGCATTCGACTGGTGTCGGCGGCGATTGTGAACAGGTTGGGCGTTTGGAAGCTGGCGGCGACCGTTGTGCCGGGTTCTACAAGTTTATCTATGACCACGCCGCTTGTCGGCGCGATAATTCGCGTTCGTGATAGGTCGAGTTCAGCGGAGCGAAGGATCGCACTGCTCTGCGCGATTTGCGCTTTCGCGCTTTGGGCTTGCGCGCGTGACGTGTTCAGATTGGCTTTGGCGGCCACAAGCGCGTTTTGCGCCTGATCGACCCCTGCACTCGACACGAACCCCTTTTTCTGGAGCTCAAGGCGGCGATCATATTCACGGGTCTGCACGTCCACATCGGTCAGCGCGCGCGAAATAGACGCCTCGGCTTGAGCCAGACTGGCGCGGGCGAGATCAACCTGCGCTCGCGCTTGCGTCACTTGCGCGCGCGGGCGCGTCGGATCGATTTCCGCGAGCAGCTGCCCTTTGCTCACAGGCGAGTTGAAATCGACGTGGACACTTGTGATTTGACCGGAGATTTCCGAACCGACATTGATCGTGTTGAGCGCGCGCAAAGTGCCGCTGGCCGAAACGAGCCGCACGACTTCTCCGCGTGACACCTCTTGCTCAACGTATTCATAGCGCCGCCCTTCCGATGAGAGCATGAAATAGGCAACAAGCAGGAGAGCCAGCGCGCCACACGCTGAAAGGATGGGCTGGGCTTTAACCCAGCCTAAGAACCTGTTCACATTTCACCCTTTCTTTCGCCCCGCGAGGAATTCGTAATGGCATTGGCACGCTGTAGTCTCAAGAGCTTTGGCTGTCGCGAGAAGTAACAATCGTCGGCAGCCATCGGACGATTATCGATTGTTGAGGGAAAGCTTGAAGAGAGGCGCGGCTGACGCTAACAGCGCGTTCCGCTCTTAAAGAGCTGTGCCCCTGTGGTGGAATTGGTAGACGCGAGCGATTCAAAATCGCTTTCCTTTTAGGAGTGCCCGTTCGAGTCGGGCCAGGGGCACCACTTCCCTTTTCCCGGTTGACTGCGAGCGTTCGCTGCCGCCTTTCATTTCGCACCATCGCAAGTGGTTCGGGAACAAACTCCTTGCCATTCTTGAGAGCCTCGGAGATTAACACGCCCGGACGAGAGACCCATGCTGGCTTACCCATCCTATCACGCGATCGCCGCAATGGCGGTGACCGTTGCGATGTTCATCGCCTTTGCCCGTGGTCGTTTGTCGATCGAAATCATCAGTCTTTTGACGATCGCTGTCATTGCCGTTGGGTTGTATTTCTTCCCGCTCGACGGGGCTAAACCCATTGACGGCCTGGCGCTCGCCTTTGGCGGTTTTGGCCATTACGCGTTGATCACGATTTGCGCCCTGATGATTATGGGGAGGGGGTTGGTGGTCACTGGCGCCTTGGATCCAGCGGCGCGCGTTCTTGAGCGATTGTTTCGCTTTAACCTGCAACTCGGGCTTCTGTTCTCGCTCGTGATCGCGCTGGTGTTGTCGATGTTCGTGAACAACACGCCAGTTCTGGTGCTGATGATCCCGATCTTCGCGGCGCTCGCGCAGCGCGGCGCTTTGGCAACCTCTAAAACGCTCATGCCGTTGAACGCGGCCTCGCTCATTGGCGGTCTCGCGACGACTATCGGCACGTCGACCAACATTCTGGTTGTGTCGATCGCGGTTGACTTAGGCATGCGTGAGATCGGCGTGTTCGATTTCACCCCAATCGTGCTGATCGCGGCGATGGTGGCGCTGCCATATATGTGGCTCGTGATGCCGAGGTTGCTGAACGACAACCGCACCGAAACCCAGGCCGCCGCGCGCCAATTCCACACGCGTTTGCGCGTTGGAACCAATTCGCTCCTCGCTGGAAAAGAACTGTGGGAGGTGGAGCAAAAGCTCCCCAAAGGCATCACGCTTCACAGCGCCCCGAAAGGAGCGCTGCAACCTCAGCAGCAATTGCACATTTCCGGCAGCCACGAAGCGCTGGAAGACGCCACGCGTGAGTTGAAGGGGCAATTGGCGCCCAACTGGGTGCTTGACCGGATCAAGCGGACGGCCTCGGCCGAGGGCGCCGATGTTATGGTGTTCGAAATGACCGTCACGGCGGACTCGCGCCTGATCACGCGAACGCTCCCAAGCTCCGGCATCGCAGACCTGTATGGTGTGGCGGTCTTGGGTATTCACCGGCCTGAACGTTTGCTCGGTGAGAAAGATCAGTACTCCGACGGCGGTGATCTGCGTATCGCGGAAGGCGATGTGCTGCTGGTTATGGGGTTAGAAGCGGATCTTCAGACGTTCGCGCGAAGTGACAGCCTTTTGATGTTGGACGGCGCGCGCGAATTGCCGCGCCGATCCAAAGCCTTGCTGGCCGCCGCAATCATGGCTTTTTCGGTAGTGACCGCGGCAACCGGATTTTTGCCGATCGCGATTTCAGCGCTTGCCGGCTCGATCCTGATGTTTGTGACGGGCTGCGTAAAGTTCGACCGTGTGGGTCGCGCTCTCTCGGGGCAGGTCATTGTTTTGGTGGCCGCCAGTATCGCCATCGGTCGCGTTATCGACGAAAGTGGTGCGGCGGCGTGGCTTGGAGAAGTTTTCGGCTTTGGTCTAGCGTTCCTGCCGCCAGCTTTGGTGTTGGCCGCGATTATGGCGTTCGTCACCTTCATCACAAATTTCGCGTCGAACGCGACGGCGGCGACGGTTGGAACGCCAATTGCGTTTAGCATTGCGACGCAGTTGGGAATTCCGCCTGAGCCTTTGATCCTCGCCGTCTTGTTTGGCTGCAACCTGTGTTACGCAACGCCGATCGCGTATCAGACCAACATGCTTATCATGTCGGAAGGATCCTACGAGTTTGCTGACTACATTCGGACCGGTGTCCCATTAGTGGCGTTGATGGTGACGGTTTTGTCGATCCTATTGGTCGTCTTCTACGGGCTATAACGCCGCTTAAACGCCGTAAAACGGCGCATAGGCTGGCCTCTCAAACGATAACGACCGCCAAGACGCTGATCATCAGCGTCGTGACGGTCGTCTTCTCCTCCCCAGGAGAAGCGGTAATCTGATGTTTGCCGGAGGCCAGTCTAGGTTGGCCTGCCAAGATCAAGTGCTTGGAACGTAGGTGCCCAGGCGGTGATGTAACGCGTTGATTTTGGCGAGTTCCTCACGGTCTTCGGTTGTGCGCGCGTGACTCTCCAGCGCACGGCGCAGAAGCTTCATATCCGCCGTTGAAAGCAGGGCGCGCGCGCGTCCGGGCTCAGCCGGTTTGGGAGTTGCGTTCTGTGTGTCGGTGTCGCTCATCAATTCTCTCCCTGGGATCACAAAACGGGGCCAGTGATCCTACAGTGTTTGCGATGCTAGAGCGTTCCCACGGGGCTGCAACATATGCAACCCCGTGAACAACGTTGAACCCAAGTTACGCGGCAGCAAACTGGTTCATGGTGTTGTCTTTGCCGCCCGCTTTCAGCGCGGCCTCACCAGCGAAGTACTCTTTGTGATCATCGCCGATGTCGCTGCCAGCCATGTTCTGGTGTTTCACGCAGGCGATGCTCTGGCGGATTTCCTCACGCTGCACGTTGAGGACGTAGCCGAGCATGGCTTCTTCGCCGAAATAACGCTTAGCCAGATTGTCGGTGCTGAGCGCCGCGGTGTGGTAGGTCGGCAGGGTGATAAGGTGGTGGAAGATGCCGGCGCGCTTCGCGGCGTCGGCCTGGAAAGTGCGGATCTTCTCGTCGGCTTCCGCAGCCAGATCGGTCGCGTCGTAGTCGATGCTCATCAACTTAGCACGGTCATAAGATGACACGTCCTTGCCCGCTTCTTGCCATGCATCAAAGACTTGCTGACGGAAGTTCAGCGTCCAGTTGAAGCTGGGCGAGTTGTTGTAGACGAGCTTGGCGTTCGGAACCGTTTCGCGCACGCGGTCGACCATTTCGGCGATCTGCTCGACGTGAGGCTTCTCGGTTTCGATCCACAAGAGGTCGGCACCGTTCTGGAGCGAGGTGACGCAGTCGAGGACGACGCGATCAACGCCCGTGCCAGCGCGGAATTGGTAGAGATTCGAAGGCAGACGCTTGGGCTCAAGCAGCTGGCCGTCGCGGCTGATGTAAACCTGGCCGTTCTTGATGTTGGCCGGGTCGACGGGGTCTGCGTCGATGAAGCTGTTGTACTGATCGCCAAGGTCGCCCGGCTCGGTCGAGTACGCGATTTGCTTGGTGAGGCCGGCGCCGAGTGAGTCCGTGCGCGCGACGATGATGCCATCGTCCACTCCCAGCTCGAGGAAGGCGTGGCGACAGGCGCGGATTTTTTGAATGAAATCTTCGTGTGGAACGGTGACCTTGCCGTCCTGGTGGCCACACTGCTTTTCATCCGAAACCTGATTTTCGATCTGCAGCGCGCAAGCGCCCGCTTCGATCATCTTTTTGGCAAGAAGGTAGGTCGCTTCAGCGTTGCCGAAGCCGGCGTCGATATCCGCGATGATCGGAACGACGTGGGTTTCGTAGTTGTCGATCTGGTTGGTGAGGTCTTGTGCCTTCACCTCGTCGCCCGCTTCGCGCGCGGCGTCTAGATCGCGGAACATGCCACCCAGCTCGCGCGCGTCGGCTTGCTTGAGGAAGGTGTAGAGCTCTTCAATCAACATCGGGACCGAAGTTTTCTCGTGCATGGATTGGTCGGGCAGGGGGCCAAACTCGCTCCGCAGCGCGGCAACCATCCAGCCCGAGAGATAGAGGTAGCGCTTCTTGGTCGAACCGAAGTGCTTCTTGATCGAGATCATCTTCTGCTGA
>JBCCKJ010000155.1:0-6143 GCA_039027455.1 Pseudomonadota bacterium
ACACACGCATTCGAAAGGCATTGCTATGAGCGATTCGCTTACACTGCCGGCCGAACGCCGCGAACGGGCTGGCAAGGGAGCCTCCCGAGCACTTCGCCGCGAAGGTCGGACCCCCGCTGTTATCTACGGCGGCAAAGAAGATCCCATCACGATTCACGTCGAAGAGAAAGAGCTGGTGCGTCAGTTGAACACTGGCCACTTCATGAACTCGATCGTGGAAATCGAAGTTGACGGTAAACCGGTGCGCACCCTTCCCAAGGATGTCGCGCTTCACCCGGTGACCGACCGTCCGACCCACGCGGATTTCCTTCGTCTGTCGAAAAACGCCACCGTGGACGTATCGATCCCCGTGCTCTTCATGAACGAAGACGATTCGCCCGGCCTCAAGAAGGGCGGCGTTCTCAACGTGGTTCGTCACGAACTCGAACTCATCTGCGCCGCGGACAAAATCCCGAACCAGATCGAGATCGACGTCACCGGCAAGGATGTGGGCGATTCGATCCACATCAGCGAAGTGACCCTGCCCGAAGGCAGCGAAAGCGCGATCACCGACCGCGACTTCACCATCGCCACGCTGGTGGCTCCGTCCGCGCTCAAGAAGAGCGAAGAGGAAGAAGCCGAAGGCGATGCACCGGCCGCCGACGAGGTGGAAGCCACCGCTCAGAAAAGCGAAGATGGAGACGAAGGCGGCGAATAAGCCCTTTACTTCACACCCTAATCACCAAAGCACCGGGTCTCGAAAGAGGCTCGGTGTTTTGTTTTTGGGAATGTCAGAACGCGCTTCGGCGACCTGCAAAGGTTTACATGCAACATAATTGTTGCATAATGCCCCAATGGGCGTTCCATTCAATCCGGACCTGAGCCGACTTTTCAGCGCGCTGGGCGACGATACGCGCCTCCTTATCCTCGAACAATTGCGCCAAAGAAACGAACAGAGCCTGTTCGAGATATGCGCGCGCTTGATTGAGGAACACGACGTCACCCTCACGCGCCAGGCCATCACAAGGCATCTCACCACGCTCGAAAAAGCGGGTCTGATCAGCACGTCGTGGCGCGGCCGAACCAAGGTGCATTCGCTCACCGCGGACGCTTTGGAGGAAACCGTCAATCCTTGGCTCCAGCCATATTTCAGGGGAAACCAGCGATGAAGATGTACATCAAGAGCATGATGGTCGACGATCAGCAAAAGGCGCTCGATTTCTACACCGGTACTCTCGGATTTCAGGTGAAGCACAATATCCCCATCGGCGAACATGCCTGGATCACTCTGGTGTCCAAAGAGGAAGTGGACGGCGTCGAGCTCTCGCTTGAACCCAACGCGTATCCCGCCGCACGCACCTTTCAAGAATCCCTTATGGAAGATGGCATTCCTTGGACCGCGTTCAGTGTCGATGACCTTGATGGGGAAGTCACCCGCCTCGAAAAACTGGGTGTGACCTTCACACAGCCGCCGATGAAGGCTGGAGAGGCGAGGATGGCGGTGTTTGATGACACGTGCGGCAACCTCGTCCAGCTGATCGAACTGCTGGATTAACAAAACCCCGTTCGCTCTCGCAATTTTTACGCGCGGCCTTTAACGCGCGGGCATGCAAATCTGGACTGGCCTTGGAAATCCCGGCGCGAAATACGCCCTGCACCGACACAATGTCGGGTTTATGGCCGTGGACGCTATTGCCGAGGTGCACGGCTTTGGTCCCGAGCAAAAGAAGTTTGCCGGGACCGTGCGCGAAGGGCGCATCGGCAACTCCAAGATTCTGCTGCTCAAGCCCGCAACCTTCATGAACGAGAGCGGGCGCAGTGTGGGCGAGGCCATGCGGTTCTACAAACTCGGGCTGGACGCGCTCACCGTGTTCCATGACGAGCTCGATATCGCCCCCTTCAAAGTGAAGGTGAAAGACGGCGGCGGAACCGCAGGCCACAACGGCCTTCGATCCATCGACAAGCACTTGGGCAAAGACTTCCGCCGCGTGCGCATCGGCATCGGGCATCCGGGGCACAAGGACCGCGTGAGCGGATACGTGCTGGGCAATTACGCCAAAACGGAGCTCGACCCGCTCACCGATATGATCGCTGCTATCGCAGGCGAAGCCGAATGGCTGGCGCAAGGCGATAGTGTGCGCTTTATGAACGACGTCGCGCTGAGGATGCAGTGAGCCATCCCGGCGACGCCATGGCGGATCTGCCGGTACCGCGGATCGTTGGCCTCACGCTTGCTCAAGCGGCGTTCTTTACCGTCCTCGGGCTGAGTATGTGGCTTTGGACGGGCCGCGAAATGCCGGAGTTCGTGACGTTCGGCCCTCCAGAGATTGGCTTGGGTCTACTAATAGCGGGAGGGATGATCGCGCTGGGCTATGTCCTTTTTCGCGCCTTTCCCCGCTTTGGCGAGAAACTGGTGCGCGATCAGGTGCGCCAGTTCGCGTTTCTGAAAAACCCGATGCCAGCGCCCGCGATTGTCCTGATCGCGGCAGGCGCCGGGATTGGAGAGGAAGCGCTGTTTCGCGGCGGTCTTCTGACCCTGCTAGACTATTACGGCCCCTTCCCCGTCGCCTTGATGGTATCATCCGGCGTCTTCACCGTGATCCACTTCGCAAAACCGGCGGTCGCAACGATGATCTTCGCCATCGGAGTGTTCTTCGGGCTGACCTATTGGGCCAGCGGAAGCCTGCTGGCCGTGATGATCGGCCACTGGGTCTATGACATTTGGGCCTTGTGGTTTATCCAAAAGGAAATGCACCGATTGGGCGTGTTTGACGAGGCTTCAGACCTGCTCGCTAAGTTGCCAGAAATCACGGGAGAGAAACGATGAGCCAGATTAACCGCCGCACCCTGTTGGCTGGCGCCGCCGCCACCGGCGCGCTCGCCGCCACGGCTACGGTTGCGCAAGATGATAAGGTAAAACCGACACCCGACTTGAAGGGCAAAAGCGTGGTGATCACAGGCTGCTCCAGCGGGTTTGGTCGCCTCGCCGCCGAACACTTTGCCCGCGCCGGAGCCAAGGTGTTCGCAACCATGCGCCGCCTACCTCGCCAAGAAGCCGACGAACTGCGCGTGTTGGCTCTCAATGAAAAGCTTGACCTTCAGGTGATCGAGATCGACGTGACGTCGGACGAGCAAGTCGAAATCGGTGTCAAACAGGCGCTCATCTCCAGCGGCGGCACCTTGGATGTGCTGATCAACAACGCCGGGGTTTCGTATGGCGGTCCCGTCGAGATCCAGGACATGGCCGCCACGCAGCACATGTTCGAAACCAACGTCTTTGGCCCCCATCGCATGGCGCGCGCCGTTCTCCCGGCCATGCGCGCGGCGAAAAGCGGCCTGATCATCAATGTCTCTTCCCAGCTCGGCCGGGTCATCGCCCCCGCTTACGGGCAATATTCGCCGACCAAGTTTGCTCTTGAGGCGATGAGCGAGGCGCTCGCCTACGAATTGGTTCCGCACGGCGTTGACGTGACCGTCATCGAACCGGGCGGTTACCCGACCAATATCTGGAAGAACGCCAACGAAAACTCGTTGGAACTGCTTGCGAGAGCCGACGAAAAACACCTTGATGGGTACAGGCAGCTTATTGCCCGGCTTGGCCAACGCACCGGCGGAGGATCGACCGATCCCATGGATGTGCCGCGCGCCATGGCCGAAGTGATCTCGATGACGCCCGGCACCCGCCCGCTGCGCCGCGCAGTGCATCCCGGCAACAAGCCGCAGCTTCCGCTTAACGATTTGGCCGCCAAGGTGCAGGTCGATTGGCTTGGCGCTTCGCCCTATGGTCCGTGGATCAAAGCGGTCCATAACGCCTGATGCGCCTCAATCAGGTCACAGTGGGCTGCACGGACTACGCGGCGTCGGTCGCGTTTTACCAGAAGCTGGGCCTCACATTGATTGTCGACGACCCACCGACTTACGCGCGGTTTGAAACGCCCAGCGCGGAAACCTTCTCTTTGCATCAGGTGGATCGCGTCGCCGATCCCACAACGGTGGTCTATTTCGAGATCGAAGCGCTTGACGAAACGGTTGCAAGCCTCAAAGGGGCGGGCCTCACATTCACGCTTGATCCCGTCGATCAAAGCTGGGGTTGGCGCGAGGCGCGCTTGTGCGATCCCGCTGGCAACGAGATCTGCCTGTTCTGGGGCGGCGACAATCGCCGGTTTCCACCCTGGCGGATTAACGGGCTCACAAGCGGCGACGCCAAGGATTAGAAGATATGGGTTTTAAATACGGTATTGTGGGCCTGCCAAATGTCGGCAAGTCCACCTTGTTCAACGCGCTCACCGAAACGCAGGCCGCGCAGGCTGCGAACTATCCGTTTTGCACGATCGAGCCCAATGTCGGACAGGTCGCCGTACCCGACGAGCGTTTGGACAAGATTGCGGCCATCGCGAAAAGCGCGAAGGTGATCGCCACGCAATTGAGCTTTGTCGACATCGCCGGGCTGGTCAAAGGCGCGAGCGCGGGCGAAGGTCTGGGTAACCAGTTCCTTGGCAACATTCGCGAAGTCGACGCCATCGTCCACGTCCTTCGCTGCTTCGAGGATGACGACATCCAGCACGTCTCCAACAAGGTCGATCCGATTGCCGACGCCGAAGTGGTCGAAACCGAACTGATGCTCGCCGACCTCGAAAGCCTCGAAAAGCGGGTTTCCAACGCCGAGAAGCGGGCCACGGCGGGCGACAAGGAAGCAAAGATCCTCGCGAGTGTCCTTGGACAAGCTCTGGACTTGCTGAAGGATGGCAAACCCGCGCGCCTTGTCGAGCCCAAGGACGACGAAGAGGCCAAAGCCTTTGCGCAAGCCCAGTTGTTGACAGCCAAGCCGGTTCTCTATGTCTGCAACGTTGCTGAAGATGAAGCGGCGGAAGGCAACGCGCTGTCGCAGGCCGTGTTCACCAAGGCCGAAAGCGAAGGCGCGCAAGCTGTTGTGGTTTCCGCCGCGATCGAAGCCGAGCTTATTTCCATGCTAGAAGACGAGCGCGGCGAATATCTCGAGGCGCTGGGCCTCTCAGAGAGCGGCCTCGCCCGCGTCATCCGCGCCGGCTACACCCTCCTGGGCCTGCAAACCTTCTTTACGGCAGGCCCCAAGGAATCGCGCGCTTGGACCTTCCCGATGGGCGCCAAGGCTCCGCAGGCCGCGGGCGAAATCCACACCGACTTCGAAAAAGGCTTCATCCGTGCCGAGACCATCGCCTACGACGATTACGTGTCGCTGGGCGGCGAAGGCCCTGCGCGCGAAGCGGGCAAACTGCGCCAAGAAGGCAAAGACTACCTGGTGCAAGACGGCGACGTAATGCTGTTCAAGTTCAACGTTTAGCGCCAGGCGTCAGTCGTTCTTATCCTGAACGACGGCAAATCCCTCAAATTGCGGTGGGCCAAGATAGAGCCCGCGATTATCGCCCGCGTTGGCGTGCGCTTTGCGGAAGGCTTCCGAACGCGTCCAGTCCAGAAAGGCCTCTTGGGACGTCCAGATTGTGTGCGAAGCAAACAAGGTATGATCCTCACTCTCGGGGCCGCGCAACAGCTTGAAATTCACAAAACCAGGCACATCCTTGAGATGCGAATCGCGTTCAGCCCATACCTTTTCGAAGGCTTCTTCCTGGCCCGGGACAATCCTGAAGCGGTTCATGGCGATATACATTCGCGCGTTCCTCTCTATGGCCCAAACCGGCTACTCCGCCGCGATCCGTTCGCGCCGCTTGTTCTGGAAGAACGTGATCGGGAACAGCCACTGCTCCTTGATCGAAAGGCGCCGGCGGTCGTCCTGTCCGACAACCTCGGATTCGCCTTCCTTGAACGTGCCAAACACGCGGTCCCACAGGATAACCGAATTGCCATAGTTGCAGCGCGTGTCTTCGTAGCTCAGCGCGGTGTGATGTAGGCTATGATGGCGGATCGTTGTGAAGAAGAACGAATACCAAATCGGCGGATCGGCCCGCACATTGGCGTGCGCGTATTGCGAAATCGCGCTCAGAGACGCGAAGGCAGCAAACAGCGCGTTGGTGTCAAAATCGAACAGAGCAATCACGCTTAGACTGATTAAGAACAGCTCAATCGGATTGCCGATATAGCCTTTGAGCGCGTTGAGTTGAGTTACGTGATGGTGCGGCGCGTGCGTGGACCACAGGACATCATTGTTATGCATCCAGCGGTGCATCCAA
>JBCCKJ010000156.1:0-6109 GCA_039027455.1 Pseudomonadota bacterium
GCGCAGGAGCGAAAAACGTGCATATCTCGCCCAGCGGCGCCCATCCCGCTTGTTTTGCGGATGCGAAGAGCCATATTCTGTTTGCTATGGAACGAGCCGAATTTTTCTCGAGCCACGCCGGGCGAACTATTCACGCCCCGCTGAAGATTCGCAGCCGCTTTGGCATCGGAGATGTTGTCCGACATCGAATGTTCGACTTTCGCGGCGTCATCTTTGATATCGATCCGGTTTTTGCCAACAGCGAAGAATGGTATGAATCAATCCCGGAGGACATTCGTCCCAATCGAGACCAGCCGTTCTATCACCTGCTCGCGGAGAACGAGGACTCAAGCTACGTAGCTTATGTTAGCCAGCAGAATCTGGTGAGCGACGGAGCCGGAGGACCGGTTGACCATCCAACCCTTCCTCAACTCTTCGAGCAGTTTCATGATGGGCGCTACCGGATGCGCCGGTCGCTCACGCACTAAGGCGTGAGCCGTCTGTTAACTCTTCAGCTTCCAGCCGCTTCGCAAGAGCGTGTATACGCCTATCGCTATAATCGCGTTGAGTAGGCCGACGCCTACGGCAGCTACAATTACATCACCCGAAGAACCGATGTCGCTTTGGCCCAGAAAGCCGTAGCGAAAGCCTGAGATCACGTAGAAAAACGGGTTTGCTCGGCTTACCGCCTGAAAGGTCGCGGCAAGATTATCGATCACGTAGAACGTGCCCGAAAGCAGCGACAAAGGCGCGATGACAAAGTTGGTAATGGCAGCGTTGTGGTCGAATTTCTCAGCCCATACCGATGTTGCAAGACCCATCAGCGACAACATCACAGTCCCCATCAGGCCAAACCAAAGAATCGCCCATAGGTGTTCAAGTTGAAGCGTCACGCCCGGCCAAAGGGCCATGGCTAGGCCAACCGCACACCCAACCGCGATGCCGCGCGTTACCGCCGCGGCTACAATGCCAGCCATCAATTCACCGGGCGACAAAGGTGGCATCAGAAGATCGATGATCGTTCCCTGTATTTTGCCAGATAAAAGCGAAAATGAAGAATTGGCGAAAGCGTTCTGCATCATCCCCATGACTATAAGGCCGGGCGCGACAAAGCTTCCAAACTCCACGCCAAGTACTTCGCGTCCACCACGACCCAAAGCGACCGTGAAAATCACCAAAAACAGCAGAGTTGTAACCGCCGGAGCCCAAATCGTCTGGGTCTGCACCTTGAGAAACCGCCGCACCTCCTTCATATAGAGGGCGAACAAGCCGACACGGTTGATCCCCACAATCTGGGGCACTCCCCGCGGCGCGAAGCCTCGCTCTGGCAAAGCGCGCATTTGCGACGTTGGTTCTTGTGAATTCGCTTCGGCGTTCGGATCAGAAACTTGCTCTGCCATGGCTAGGTGCCTAGGCCAGCGCGAGACCACAGACAACCATTGAGAACCGCTGGTTCTCGGCAAAGGAATTGGAAGAACACTTATGAGTTGGACCGACGAGCGCATCGCAACGCTCAAGAAATTGTGGGAAGGCGGCGCCACGGCGAGCCAGATCGCAGAAGAGCTTGGCGGTGTCAGTCGCAACGCGGTTATCGGCAAGGCGCACCGGCTTGGCCTAAAATCGCGCCCGTCTCCGGTAAAGGCGAACGAGAAGAAGAAAGCCGCCAAGAAGGCAGCTACTAAAACGACAACGGCGAAAAAGCCCGTTGAAACCTCGAGCAAGTCTGCTGCGAAGCCCGCGGCCAAACCGGCGGTAAAAGCCGAAAAGCGCGCGGCGACTGGAACCGAAGAGATCAAGACGCCGACCAACGCGCCGGTCCCATCGCAGCCTATGCCCAATCCGACATCCGATCTTCCCAAGATCGTTTCCGTTGGTCCGGGCGGCTTTTTGCGGCAGGGCCCTGGCGATCAGCAAGCGCCCATTCCGCCTGCGCCTCCTCGCCGTTTGGTGCCAGCAAAGCCCAGCCCCGACATTGCCGATAAGACGAGTTTGCTCGATCTTTCTGACAAGATCTGCCGCTGGCCGATGGGGCATCCGGGCGAACCCGATTTCCACTTTTGCGGCAAACCAGTGAACCCTGGCTTCCCCTATTGCGTTGAACACTGCGGACGGGCCTACCAAGCCCAGCTTCCCCGAGGCGCCCGCCGTCCTCCGCCTCCACTCCCTTTTGGCGGTCCGCGCGTACGCTGACAAAGCCATCTGGGGGGACAATTTCATTTGATCAGATTTGGCCCAGCGGCTACGCGAGCAACGCTGGGCCTTTTGCATAAGGATCGCAAAAATGCCCTTGAGTCTCCACGATTCCTTCGTGCCCAGCGCGCAGCAGATGCTCGGCACGGCGAGCCACCTTCTTCGCAAAGCCGAAGACTGGTGCGCCCAGAAAGAGTGCGACGAGAGCGCCATTCTCGTCGCGCGCCTAATCGAGGACATGCTGCCCTTTTGCTATCAGATCAAAAGCGTCGCGGAGCATACGCAAGGCGCGATCGAAGCCGTGCGCGAGGGCGTTTACAGCCCAGACCTCAATCCTCCACCGACGACTTTCACCGACTTGCACGCCAAACTCGAAGCCGCAAAATCCTACATGGCCAACCTGACCGAAGAAGAGATGGAAAGCTGGATGGGCCGCGACATGCGGTTCGAGTTCAAGGACCGGCGCATGGACTTCACCGTTGAAAACTTTCTTCTGAGCTTTGCCCAACCGAACTTCTACTTCCACGTTACCGCCGCGTATTCGATTGCGCGCCACCTTGGCGTGCAAGTGGGGAAGGCAGACTTCTTGGGTGCTGTTCGAATTTCGGGGGTGTGAACATATGAAACTGAGAGTAATCCTCGTCGCCAGCGCGGCCATGGGCGCTGCTGTGCCAGCGCAGGCTGAGATTCCGGAATCGGTGCGCGCGCTCATCGAAGCCGCAATGGCCACCGGCGACGAGGAAAAAGTCAACACGGTTATCGATCTCGCCAAGACCACCAATCCCGACGATATCGACGAGCTCGACGCCATGCTGGCTTCTTTCGCTACTGAGATGGAGCAACTCGCAGCCGCTGAAGCCCTCGCTGAAGAAGAGGCGATCCGATCAGCTGGAATATTCGAGAACTGGTCAGGCCAAGGGGAACTGGGAGCCTTCAACTCCACGGGCAACACCGAGAACACCGGAGTTACCGCCAGCCTTTCGCTGGTGCGCGAAGGAATCAATTGGCGTCACAAGCTATCCGGTCGCGCCGACTATCAGGAAACCGATGGGGTGGCGACGAGAGAGCAATATGCCGCTGCTTATGAGCTCAATCTGAAAATGACCGATCGCCTCTTTGCTTATGGTCTAGCGCAATATGAACGCGATCCGTTTCAAGGCTTCTCCGCGCGATACGCGGTCTCCGGTGGTCTGGGCTACGATGTCCTCGTCGATGGCCCAACCCTTACGGTCAACGCCGGTCCAGCCTGGCGGCGCACTGAGCTCGTCGACAACGGTGGTGCAACCAGCGATCTCGCCGCGCGCGCTGCGCTCGATTTCGACTGGGACATTTCAGAGAATATCACATTCACACAGGATGCGAGCGCCTTCATCCAGAGCGGGTCGAGCACGTACACCTCAGCAACCGGTTTGCAGGCGGGCATTTCCGATGCCCTCTCCGTGCGTCTGTCCTACACCGTAGAGGTTGATACCGATCCCCCACCCGGTTCGGTGCAAACGGACACGTTGAGCCGTATCACGATCCTCTACGACTTCTGAGCCTCAGAAGAGTTTCACTCCAAAGCAAAGGGCCGCCCGGATCTCTCCGGACGGCCCTTTTTCTATTCGCTTGAAGGGGATTAGTCCTTGAGGAAGTCCGGCATCGCGGCTGGGCCATCATTGCCGCCGCTATCGTTGCCGCCTCTATCACCGCGGTCGCGACCACGGCCACCGCCGCCACGACGACGATCGCCGCCGCGGCCACCACGGCCGCTACGACCACCTTCACGATCACCGCGCGGCTCGCGCGGCGGGCGGGTGTCTTCCAGCTCTTCACCGGTTTCCTGGTCAACCACGCGCATCGACAGGCGGACCTTGCCGCGATTGTCGATCTCGAGCACCTTGACCTTCACTTCCTGACCTTCGGAAACAACGTCGGTCGGCTTTTCGACACGCTCGTTCTTCATTTCCGAGACGTGGACGAGGCCATCCTTGCCACCCATGAAGTTCACGAACGCACCGAAGTCGACGATGTTGACGACCTTGCCGGTGTAGATCTTGCCGACTTCGGCTTCCTCGACGATGCCCTCGATCCACTTCTTCGCGGCTTCGATTTCATCAAGGTTCGAAGACGAGATTTTGATCGTGCCTTCGTCGTCGATATCGACCTTGGCGCCGGTTTCCGCGACGATCTCGCGGATGACCTTGCCGCCCGTGCCGATAACGTCGCGGATCTTTGACTTGTCGATCTGCATCGTCTCGATACGCGGGGCGTGCTTGGAAACCTCGGTGCGAGCGCCGGTCAGAGCCTTGGCCATTTCACCAAGGATGTGCGCGCGGCCAGCTTTCGCCTGCTCGAGCGCTTTTTCCATGATTTCCTTGGTAATACCAGCGACCTTGATGTCCATCTGAAGGCTGGTGATGCCCTCTTCCGAACCGGCCACCTTGAAGTCCATGTCGCCTAGGTGATCTTCGTCGCCCAGAATGTCGGAGAGAACCGCGAAGTCCTCGCCTTCAAGGATAAGACCCATGGCGATGCCCGAAACCGGACGCTTCAAAGGAACGCCCGCGTCCATCATTGACAGCGCACCGCCGCACACGGTCGCCATCGAAGACGAGCCGTTGGACTCGGTGATGTCAGACAGAACACGGATTGTATACGGGAAATCCTCAACGCTCGGCATCACGGGGTGTAGCGCGCGATAGGCGAGCTTGCCGTGGCCGATTTCACGCCGACCAGTAAAGCCGAAACGGCCCACTTCGCCGACCGAATAGGGCGGGAAGTTATAGTGCAGCATAAAGTTGTTGTAGCTGAGGCCTTCGAGACCATCGATCATCTGCTCAGCATCTTTGGTGCCAAGCGTGGTCGTGCAGATCGCCTGCGTTTCACCGCGGGTGAACAGCGCCGAACCGTGGGTGCGCGGAAGCAGGCCGACCATGGCTTCGATCGGGCGAACCTGATCGAGCTTACGACCATCGATGCGCGTGCCATCCTTGAGGATCGAGCCACGCACGATTTCGCTTTCGAGCTTCTTCACCAGCTTGAGCGTGCCGAGATATTCGGCCGGATCGCTCTCGGCGAGATCGGCAAAGGCTTCGCGAGCCTTTTCGCGCGCCGCGTTGACCGCATCCTGACGCTCCGACTTGTTGTTGAGTTTGTAAGCCGCTTCGAGATCGGCGCCGATGGCCGCGCGAAGCTTGTCCATCTTGGCGGTCTTGTCTTCGACCGGATCGAGATCCCATGGGTCCTTGGCGGCCTGTTCGGCGAGATCAATGATCGCGCCGATGACTTTGCGGCTTTCTTCGTGGGCGAATATCACCGCTCCGAGCATTTCGTCTTCGGTGAGTTCCTTGGCTTCCGATTCCACCATCATCACCGCGTCTTGCGTGGCGGCAACAACGAGGTCGAGGCGGCCATCTTCGCCCAGAGCGTCGGTGATGCTCGGGTTCAGGATGTATTCGCCATCGTTGGAGAAGCCGACGCGCGCGGCGCCGATAGGGCCCATAAAGGGAACACCCGAAATCGTGAGAGCGGCCGAAGCGGCGATCATCGCCACGATATCGGGTTCGGTTTCGCCGTCATAGCTCAACACCTGAGCAATGACGTTGATTTCGTTGTAGAAGCCTTCCGGGAAAAGCGGACGCACCGGACGGTCGATAAGACGGCTGGTGAGCGTTTCCTTCTCAGTCGCGCGGCCTTCGCGCTTGAAGAAGCCACCCGGGATACGGCCCGCGGCGGAGAATTTCTCTTGGTAATGAACGGTCAGCGGGAAGAAGTCTTGGCCTTCCTTGACGCTCTTCGCGGCGGTCACGGCGCACAGCACCACGGTTTCGCCATAGGTGGCCAGCACCGCGCCGTCGGCTTGACGGGCAATACGGCCGGTTTCCAGAGTGAGGGTCTTTCCGCCCCACTCCAGCGATACGGTTTTCGTGTCGAACATGGATTTTCCTTTTGACCCGCA
>JBCCKJ010000157.1:0-6102 GCA_039027455.1 Pseudomonadota bacterium
CGCCACGAAGGCGTGCTGTCCGAAGTCGAAGGCGAATACGTCCTTCTCGAACCCGAAACGGTCTGCGCGCAGGGCGCGTAAGACACCGCAAAATCACTTCCAATCAGGAAACCCAACATGGCCACCGCACCCGCTAACCTGACCACTGCCGGCACGATCGCCCAGGTCATCGGCGCCGTCGTCGACGTGCAGTTCGAAGGTGAACTGCCGCCGATCCTCACCGCGCTTGAAACCAAGAACGACGGCAAGACGCTCGTCCTCGAAGTCGCGCAGCACCTTGGTGAAAACACCGTTCGCACCATCGCGATGGATTCCACCGAAGGTCTTACGCGCGGCGGCGAAGTCATCAACACCGGCGCGCAGATCAGCGTTCCGGTTGGCCCCAAGACGCTGGGCCGCATCATGAACGTGGTCGGCGAAGCGATCGACGAACGCGGCCCGATCGGCGCCGACCAATCCGCTCCGATCCACGCCGAAGCCCCTCCCTTTGTGGACCAGTCCACCGAAGCGGCCATTCTGGTCACCGGTATCAAGGTCATCGACCTTCTCGCGCCGTACGCCAAGGGCGGTAAGATCGGCCTGTTTGGCGGCGCGGGCGTTGGCAAAACCGTGCTTATTCAGGAGCTCATCAACAACATCGCGAAGGGTCACGGTGGTGTGTCCGTGTTCGCCGGTGTCGGTGAGCGCACCCGCGAAGGCAACGACCTCTACCACGAATTCCTCGACGCGAACGTCATCGCCAAAGACGAAGACGGCAATGCGGTCAGCGAAGGCTCCAAAGTGGCGCTGGTCTTCGGCCAGATGAACGAACCTCCGGGCGCGCGCGCTCGTGTGGCTCTGTCCGGCCTCACCATGGCGGAATACTTCCGCGATCAGGAAGGTCAGGACGTTCTGTTCTTCGTCGACAACATTTTCCGCTTCACGCAAGCCGGTTCGGAAGTGTCGGCGCTGCTGGGCCGTATTCCTTCGGCGGTGGGGTATCAGCCCACGCTGTCGACCGACATGGGCAACCTTCAGGAGCGCATCACCTCCACCACCAAAGGCTCGATCACCTCGGTGCAGGCGATCTACGTGCCCGCGGATGACTTGACCGACCCCGCGCCAGCGACCTCGTTTGCGCACTTGGACGCCACGACCACGCTGAGCCGCGCGATTTCCGAACTCGGCATCTACCCGGCGGTTGACCCGCTGGATTCGACCAGCCGCGTTCTCGAACCGAGCGTTGTGGGCCAAGAGCACTACGAAACCGCGCGCCGCGTTCAGGAAACGCTGCAGAAGTACAAGTCCCTTCAGGACATCATCGCCATTCTGGGCATGGACGAGCTTTCCGAAGAAGATAAGCTGACCGTCGCCCGCGCGCGCAAGATCCAGAAGTTCCTGTCGCAGCCGTTCCACGTGGCGGAAGTCTTCACCAACATTCCGGGCCTGTTCGTGCAGCTTGAAGACACGGTGAAGTCGTTCAAGGCGGTTGTGGACGGTGAGTATGATCACCTTCCCGAAAGCGCCTTCTACATGGTCGGCGGCATCGACATGGTAGTCGAGAAAGCCCAGAAGATGGCTGAGGACGCCTAATTCGGATGGACACCGCAACGCTCGACATAAAGGACTGCGTCAATGAGACATGTCCTTGGTCGGGCAAGCCGGTGTCCGCTGATAGCCTGACGCTTTATCAGGGTCAGGTCATGGGCTTTTGCAATCCGGGATGCCGGGACAAATTTGAAGCCGCGACCAAGCATTTTGACGCGGCGATAGACGGGAACTGACGATGCCTCTTCACTTCGAACTCGTAACGCCCGCCAAGCTGGTCCGTTCGGAAGACGTCCACATGGTCGTCGTGCCCGGAACCGATGGCGAATTCGGCGTGCTGGAAGGCCACGCGCCCTTCATGAGCACGATCCGCGACGGCGCGGTGCAGGTTTACAAGACGGCTGGCGCCACCCCGGAGACCATCGAAGTGCGCGGCGGCTTCGCCGAAGTCGGGGATAGCGGGCTGACCGTTCTGGCAGAGCACGTCGAGGGATGATCGGCCTCCCCTAACGAAACATCAGTAGGGCGGCCCCAAAAGGCCGCCCTTTTTGCTCTTGGGCGACACTGAACTGTGATACTCTCTGGTTCCCTGCAAACGGAGAGATCGATGAAGCTGTGCCTTTTTCGAACCGGTCGAACGGGGCTAGCGCTGCGCACCTTGCTCACCGTGTGCGCCGTTCTAGTGGCCACCCCTTCTCACGCAAACGACGCTGCGGTTCGCGAGATTTCCCTTACTGTAAAGGGGCTGTGCCTCGGTTACTTCGGTGGGCGGATCGCAATCCGCGATCAGGATGACGCAATCAATGCCATGAAAGAGTACGGCTACACGCCGCTGATGGCACCAGACGGCTCGCTGTGGACCAAGGCGCTGCAGCCAGGCTATTCTGGGCTGACCTTCAAGAAATCGGTTGGCGAAGGGACGCTCTCCATCACGATGTCCACGCCGATGGCCTTTTGCACCATCCGCTATGACGGGGGATCAAACATCGCCGAGGTGCGCGCGCTGACCCGCCAAGCCCTTGTAAGCGACGAGTTACCGATCGAGTTTGAGCATGTGGGGACCGTTGAGCGCGCGGAGGGAATTGTCAGACATTCCTACGTCTATCCAATCAATGAAGCGGCATTCTTCAACGCGCAGATAACAGAGCCGCTTAGGGACCTGGGGGATGGCGGACTGATGATGATCAACACGTACATCACCAAGAGGCGATGACGAAAGCCTGCTTCACGCTCCTATGCTTTGGGTGCAGTGAAGCGGCGAGAAATACAGATCCCTCCAGACAATGCATCAGGCGTGTCACGCCGAAGGCGGCTGGGGCGCGCCGCCGCTCCGGCTCAAGCCGCTAAGCTCTGCTTTCAAGCGTCACAGCCCGAGCGGCGATTGGCCCTTCACATCCGCTATCAAGCCCGGCACAACCGTGCTCATAGCTTACCAATTGGAGAGGAAACTTGAAGCTTGTCTCAACCGCTACTCTTGCCCGAGCTCTTGCTGGCGCCCTCGCGATGACCGCTGCCAGCAGTTCCGCCGCCGACGGCCATTCGGAAGGCGCAAACGAGGCCGAAATGGCCCCCATCCCCGGTCCTGAAGAGGATCCGTATATCTGGCTCGAGGAAGCCCGCTCTGATGAAGCGCTGGCCTGGGTCGAGGCCGAAAACACCCGCACGTTGGGCATGCTGGAGACCGATCCGCGTTTCGAGGAACTCAAATCGCAGGCGCTCGCCATCTTT
Organism: Pseudomonadota bacterium; assembly: GCA_039027455.1. Classification (GTDB taxonomy): domain Bacteria; phylum Pseudomonadota; class Alphaproteobacteria; order Sphingomonadales; family Sphingomonadaceae; genus Erythrobacter. The sequence continues at coordinate 3,256 of JBCCKJ010000157.1, forward strand.
GACAGCGAAGACCGCATTCCGTTTGTGAGCTTTCGCCCGGATGGGCTCTACAACTTCTGGCAGGATAAGGAGAACCCCAAAGGCCTCCTGCGCCGGACGACCGTCGAAAGCTACAAGACCGACAATCCCGAATGGGAAACGGTTCTCGATATCGACGCGCTGGCCGAGGCCGAAGGCAAGGAATGGGTCTATAAAGGCTCGACCTGCCTGCCTCCCAAACTCGAAAAATGCATGATCGCTCTTAGCGATGGAGGCGAAGACGCGACGATCATGCGCGAATTCGACATGACGACGAAAACGTTTGTCGAAGGCGGCTTCGAGCTTTCCGAAAAGAGCCAGGGCGGCGTGCAGTGGCTGGATGAAGACACGCTGTTCGTGGGCCGCGACTTTGGCGAAGGCACGCTTACCGACAGCGAATACCCCTTCACAACCCGCGTCTGGAAGCGTGGAACCAATATTGCCGACGCCAACGAACTGTTTCGCGGCGAAGCCAGCGATGTCTGGGCAGGCGCCAGTCTCGTTCGCGACAACACGGGCGAAATCCACGCGACCACCGCCTTTCGCGGCGTAAGCTTCCACGAAAGGGAGTATTTCTGGCTTGCTCCCAGCTTCGACTGGGTGAAGCTCGACATACCGAAGAAGGCCTCGCCCTACGGAATCGTCGATGGGCACATGCTGCTTTCGACCGATGTCGATTGGACAGTGGGCGACACCACATTCCCGGCTGACAGCCTGATCGCGGTGGATCTGGAAGAATTCAAGAAGGATCCGAACGCCGCCGAGAAAAAGCTCGTTTGGGCCCCAGGAGAACGCCAGACCAAACAAAGCGGAGCCATCACGGCGGGGGCGCTATATGTCGGCCTGCTCGATAATGTCGTCGGCAAGGTTTTGAAGTTCAACTTCGAAGATGGCGCTTGGGTCAGCGAGGAAGTCGACCTGCCCAGCAACGCGACCGTCGGGATCGCGTCGAGCTCGAACGAGAGCGAACAGATCATGTTCACGGTGACCGACTTCCTCAATCCGACGACGCTGTATTACTCCGAAGCCGGGGAAGCTCCGAGCGCGCTCAAAACTTCCCCCAGCCGCTTCGACGCCGCTGGAATGGAGGTCGAACAGCACGAGGCAACCAGCAAAGACGGAACCAAGATCCCCTATTTCATCGTCAAACCCAAGGGCATGGAGTTGAACGGCGAAACCGCCACCTTGATGACCGGGTATGGCGGCTTCCAGATTCCACGCTTGCCGAGCTATCTTGGGACGACGGGCAAGATGTGGCTGGAAAACGGCGGCGCTTATGTGCTCGCCAATCTGCGCGGCGGCGGGGAATTCGGTCCGATGTGGCACCAAACCGCCATTCGCGAGAACAAGCAGCGCACCTGGGACGATTTCATCGCGGTTGGCGAAGATCTTGTGACGCGCGGCTTCACGTCGCCAGAGCATCTGGGCATTCAGGGCGGCTCGCAAGGCGGGCTTTTGGTCGGCACCGCGTTTACCCAGCGCCCGGATCTGTTCGGCGCGGCTATCGTCCAGATTCCGCTGTTCGACATGGTGCGCTACCACCTGATCGGGCGCGGCGCGTCGTGGATTGGCGAATATGGCGATCCCCGCGTTCCCGAACAGCGCGCCTGGATCGATGGCTACTCCCCCTATCAAAAGATCGTGGAAGGCGTGGACTATCCGATGCCGTTCCTCTGGGCGTCGACCGCCGATGACCGAACCCACCCCGCGCACGCGCGCAAAGGCGCGGCCAAGCTCAAAGGGCTTGGGCACCCCTATCTCTATTTTGAGGATACGACCGGTGGCCACTCGGGCGGTGTCGACAACGAACAGCGCGCCAAACTGCAAGCGCTGCAATTTGTCTACCTGATGCAACGCCTGATGGACGATCCATCCGAGGCGCAAAAGGGAGGCTGATTCTCCCTCAGAAGAATGGCAAAATGAGCCCCCGGGCAGCGATGTCACGGGGCTTTTCTGACGCGCTGTAAACAGGCCCGACACTTTCGCCTCGGTTCACCGCATGCAGGGCTCATAAGGGGTGGTTACCACTCGATTAAAGACACTTGGTAGTCCTGCGTTAAGGCTGCCCGGCAATCTTCTCCTCATAACAAAACAGGGGGTCCGACCAACCGCCAATAGGGGCGAACAAAGGAGAAGTAAGTAAATGGCGTACCCGCGCGACATGTCCATCGCCGATGCGATTAAGCAATACGGCCTGCCCAAAAGCCATCGTGTTCATTGGTCTGACACCCGCAAAGCGGATGTCGTTCAGGCCGTCCACGATCGCGTCATCAGCTTTCACGAAGCGCGTGAGCGCTACCTGCTGAGCCGCAACGAGTTTGAGCAGTGGGAACAGAGTTTCCCGCCCGCCCGCGCCGCGCATCGGGTTCAGGAAGACGCCTGAACCCAAGCACGCGCTCAGTCCGCGACGACCTCAACCATCACTTCATTTCGGCGTAGTGGGCCTGGAACCATGGGTGCATCGTAGAAAGCATACTCAAAATCGCCCATCGGTGTGAGCCCTTGGTTTCCTACCCAATCGCTCAAGAGCCGCTCCTTCTGCGCTAGGTCACTTGCCGAACCGTTCCCGGCAAACCGGACGACCGCGACACGGCGAGCCGCGACTTGCGTCAACGTAATGTCATCCGGCGCGGTGGGCAGTGTTTCCATTGTATACTTGGCCGGCATCACAAAACGCATGCGCCACGTGTTGTCCTGAGTCTGCTCTTGCAGAACGGGCGCGGTCATCGCGATTTGTTGGTTCTGATCGACGCGTTCCTGAATGACGGGAGCCGTCATCGCAATCTTCTCTCCGCCGTCGGGGCGGTCTTGTGCGAAGATGTAGGCGGC
>JBCCKJ010000158.1:0-6075 GCA_039027455.1 Pseudomonadota bacterium
CTCGTCTCTTTGACGAAGGCCTAGCTCAAGACGGTTCGGTTTCCCAGCGTGTTGCGAGGATCGAAGGGCGGTTTTCTGTCACGGCCATCCAGGCGGAGAGATGATCGCATTGCGCCAGGCCCACTTGCCCCTGCGGCGTCAACTGGAGCCCCCGCAAAATCGGGAAGAGAAACACATCCGCTAGCGTGAAATCTTTCGCAGCGGTCCACGCGCCGTCTTTCGCCATTTCGGCTTCGAGAAAACCCAAAGCCCGGCTGATATTGGGCAGCGAGCGATCGATGCGCTCTCGATCCAATTCGAAACCGGCAACTCGGTGCATGATCCAAGGCATCACAAGCCCATGTTCGAAGAGCGGGAACAGGTAGTTGTTTGCCACCGCAATCCACTTGTCCATGATAGCGCGCGTCGCTGGATCAGCGGGCTGGAGCGCGCTGCCGTTGTGCGCGTTGTCAAGATACTGCGCGATCGCGACGCTTTCGATCAGTTCGAGGCCGTCCACTTCGACGACGGGCACTTTGCTGAAAGGGTGCCGATTTTGCGGGCTTTGCGCTGCCGTGGCGATGGTCTCGTGAGCGAGACCAGCCTCTTCGCATACGATCTGCACGATCCGCGTATAGGTCGAAATGACGGTCCCAAATATGCGAACGTCAGCCGCCACGGCCCGTGGCTCCCAACCTCAAACGCGCATTGGCATAAGCACATAAAGTGCGGGCGACTCTTCATCCTTGCGGATGAGAGTCGGCGCGCCCGCGTCCGCCAAGTGCAGTTCCACCGTGTCACTGTCGATCTGGCCAAGGATGTCCTTCAGATAATTGGCGTTAAAGCCAATCTCGAACCCATCCGCTCCATACTCGGCTTCGAGTTCCTCGGCGGCGTTGCCATTGTCTGGCGACGTCACCGAGAGGATGACCTTATCCTTGTCGAGGCCCATTTTGACAGCTCGGGTTTTCTCGGTCGCAATCGTGGCCACCCGGTCAACACCTTCGAAGAAGAGGCGCGGATCGACCTTAAGCAGCTTGTCGTTGCCGGTAGGAATGACGCGGCTGTAATCCGGGAAGGTGCCGTCGATCAGCTTGCTGGTGAGCACAACACCGCCTTCCCCGCTGACGGTGAAACGGATCTTGCTGGCTGAAAGATCAATCAGGACGCTGCCCTCCGCTTCCTCAATAAGCTTGCGGATCTCTCCGACCGCTTTCCGCGGCACGATAACGTCAGGCATGCCCGCGGCGCCCTCGGGCCGAGCGAGAGTGAAGCGGGCCAGCCGGTGTCCATCAGTCGCTGCCGCTTTGAGAACGGGCTGATCCTCGTCCGTCACGTGGAGGAAGATACCGTTCAGGTAATACCGGGTCTCTTCGGTCGAGATCGCAAAGCGCGTGCGATCAATCATTTCGGCCAGCTGCTTGGCCGGAAGCTCGAAAGATGTCGGAAGGTCGCCTTCCACGATTACAGGAAAATCATCGCGCGGCAGGGTCGGAAGTTTGAAGTTTGCGCGGCCTGAACGGATCTCCAGCCGATTATCGGCGGCGTCGAGCTGAACCTGCGAACCTTCAGACAGCTTGCGGATGATATCGTTGAGCAGGTGGGCTGAAACCGTGATCGCGCCCGGTGTGTCGACTTTGCTTGCGGAAACCGTTTCGACGATCTGAAGGTCCAGATCGGTGGCCATGACTTTGACAGTGCCGTCCTCGTGCGCATCAATCAGCACATTGGAAAGGATGGGGATCGTGTTCCGCCGCTCGACCACGGATTGCACGTGAGACATACACCGCAAAAGCGTTGCGCGTTCGATGGTCGCCTTCATCAGCTTTGACCCTTGTCTAAGTCGATTACCTTGCGTCAGGCACGGAATCGCGCCCGCCGCTTCCTAAAAACTGGCAAAACTTTAGCGAAGGCAACCCGACGGGCAAGCGTCGCGCTGGCCTCGCGCGCAGTCCACTGGGGATAAGGACGGACAAAAGGCCGATTTTGGGCCGCGCGCTTCGGCAGAAGCCTAGCCGACCATCGCCATACCGCCGTTAACATGCAGGGTCTCGCCGGTGATGTATCCGGCTTCGCGGCTAGCCAAGAATGTCACCGCTGAACCGATATCGGCGCCCTCGCCCATCTTTCCCATCGGGATGCGAGCATTAATGGTGTCCGTCTGCTTCTCATCGAGCGCGGTTGTCATGGCGGTCCGGATAAAGCCGGGTGCCACACAGTTGGCTGTAATCCCTCGGCTTGCCACTTCCTGCGCAAAACTCTTCGTCATGCCGGTCAGTCCCGCTTTGGCGGCGCAATAGTTCATCTGGCCAGGATTTCCGGTGTGCCCGACGACGCTGGTGATGTTGATGATGCGACCAAAGCGCGCCTTCATCATCGGCCGGGCTGAGGCGCGCATAAGGCGAAAGGCCGCCTCAAGGTTGATCGAGACGACTTGATCCCACTCGTCATCCTTCATGCGCATGGCGAGGTTGTCGCGTGTGATGCCAGCGTTGTTGATCAGAATGTCGATGCCGCCCAGCGTGTCGAGCGTCGCCGGGATGAGCTCCTCGACCTGCGTGGTGTCCGACAGATTGCAGGTGATCTCGACATGATCGCCGTGTTCAGCCGCGCCGACTTCTTCGTTCAGCTGTTCCCGAAAAACGCGCAGCTTATCGCCGTTCGATCCAGAAAGCGCGACCCGCGCGCCTTGGGACGCCAACGCTGTCGCGATCGCTGATCCGATACCCCCGCTCGCGCCGGTGACCAAAGCGTTCATTCCGTGAAGTGAAAACATGTAAGCGGTCTCCCTACCACTCGAGATAATAGATTATGGCCGGCTCGCTCTTGGCACCCGTTGCTTCGTAGAGCGACCTCGCGGGCAAATTGTCGGGTTCAGTGGCAAGCCAGATTTCCTCGATGCCTTCCGCATCCGCGCGTTCAAAGACCTTCTGCATGAGCGCCCATGCAGCGCCTTTCCTTCGCCAATCGTCGCCCGTGCCGATTTCGTCAAGGAAGAGCTCGCTTGGTTTGTCAGGGTGATCGTGGACTACGCACATGCACATGGAGACCACAAGATCGCCTTCCATCGCAATGCACATCCAATTGGCGGGGTTGGCTAGGTAACGCCCGAGACGTGTTGGCTCGATGGCGTGGTCAAAGGTTCCCGGCGCAACTCTGTCCAGCAGATGAGCGCTCTGTGGCGTGATCCAGTGTGTATCGAAGCCGCATTGCGTCACAAGGATTTGGCGAAGCTTTCGAGGTCTTCCATCGATACCAAGCTGGTTGCTTCGGCTTCGCCAACGATCTTCTTAATCATGGGGGTCAGCACCTTGCCGCCCAGTTCAACGAAGTGCCCGATGCCGTCTGCGTGCATGGCCGCGACGCTTTCACGCCAGCGCACACGGCCGGTGACCTGCTCGACCAACAAAGCCTGCTCTTCCTCACCCGATGTGACTTTGGAGGCTGTAACATTGGCATAAAGCGCAATCGTGGGGTTCGCGGGCGGCGTATCACCAAGAGCCTGCGCCATGGCTTGAGCCGCGGTTTCCATCAGCGAGCAGTGGAAGGGCGCCGATACGGGGAGTTTGATCCCGCGCTTTACGCCATGCTCCTTCGCAAGACCAATAGCGCGCTCGATCGCGCCCGTATGACCCGAAAGAACGACCTGACCGGGATCGTTGTCGTTGGCGACTTCGCACACTTCACCTTCGGCTGAAGCGGCCGCTAAGGCCGTGGCTTTCTCGATATCAGCCCCCAGGAGCGCGGCCATGGCCCCTTCACCCACCGGCACAGCCGATTGCATGGCCTTTCCGCGCAGTTTGAGCAGACGCGCGGTGGTGGTGAGATCAAACGCGCCAGCGGCGCACAACGCTGTGTATTCACCCAACGAATGCCCGGCGACCGCATCCGCGACAACCGCCAGTTTCACACCAAAATCAGCCTCAAGCACACGAACGGTCGCTATGGCGTTGGCCATAATCGCCGGCTGTCCGTTTTCGGTGAGTGTGAGATCAGCCTCGGGGCCCTCGCGCATGAGTGCAAAGAGGTTCTGCGACAGCGCCTCATCCACTTCTTCAAAAACTTCGCGCGCAGCGGCGCTGGCTTCAGCCAGTTCGGCGCCCATGCCTACTTTTTGACTTCCCTGACCCGGAAAAACGAACGCTCTCATGGGTTCTCCCTATCCTTTTGAGGACGCGCGCCTAGGAGCGGTTTGAGGGACTAGCAAGCCCAAAAGGAACAACAGTGTTGCGATCAGTGTGCCCCACTTCAGCGCGGCCTAGGTAGGGAATACCGGCGCGCGCGCACCAGAATTGCGCGATGTCCTCAACGCTTCGCCCGAAGGGATTGTCGTTCTCTGGCACCTCGGTCACATCCCCCAATCGGAGGCCAGCCAATCGCGGCAAACTGCCGTAAAGCGAGAAGAATATCCGGTCGACCGAATACAAATGTTCGCTCACCTCTTCGACCATGAGCACGTGATCGCTTAAGTCCGGCATCAGCGGTGTCGGGGCCATCATCGCGAGCGTAATCAGGTTGAAGGCAACAGCGGGCGTTGTTCCATCAAGACTGGGCTCCAATCCCGAATTGTCCCCAGCAAACCACCGCAAAACGCGCCGAGCCGCCTCTTTGCCGCCTTCGGACCGAGCGTTGATCGGCATAGAGCCGTGCGCACACTGGCCGATTCCGGCCCGATACAACGCGCCCATGATGTATCCGCAATCGGAAAAGCCAACATAGGTTTTTGCTCGCGCCGCTTCATTCAAACGCGGTATCGCGGCCTCTGCGATGCGATTGGAGCCGTACCCACCACGGGCGAACCAGATGGCATCGTATGCTGGATCGTTCGCAAGCTCGAGGAAGGCTGAAAGCCGGGTTAGATCGTCTCCGGCAAAATGACCCGAACGCAAGAAGCACTGCTCGTGAAAGTGGACGGAATGCATCGGAAACTCCGCCTCGATCAGCTCTTCAACGGCGGTCGCGGCGTCGCGCGTGATGGGAGAGGCGGGAGCACAGATCGCGATTTTTGTCATAGTGAAACCGACCTAAGTCGCTTGTCAGTGTTGGCGCAAGCCAATAACCCTGATTCGCATGGTTCATCCGCTTGACGGCCCCGATTTGGAAGGGCGACCTTTCTTTTTCTGCGGTATCGGCGGGTCCGGAATGCTTCCGCTCGCGCAGATCGTGCACGGTATGGGGCACGAAGTGGGCGGGTCGGATCGCAGCCGTGATCAGGGCCGGACCATTGAAAAATTCGAATGGCTGGAAAAGGCGGGTTTTGAGCTGTTCCCACAGGATGGCAGCGGCATCACCTCGTCCGACCAGATACTTGTTGCCTCGGCGGCGGTTGAGGACACGGTGCCGGAGGTCAAACGCGCGGCCGAACTTGGCTGCGAACGGCTGAGCCGCGCCGAGCTTTTGTCGACCCTTTTCAACCAAGCGGGGTATTCGATTTCCGTCGGCGGCACGTCCGGCAAATCGACTGTTACCGGCATGATCGCGTGGATCTTGTTCGAAGGGGGCTACAACCCGACCGTCATGAACGGCGCGGTGATGAAGAACTTCGCCGCTGATCAGAACCCCTTCGCGAGCGCGCGCATCGGGCGGCCCGAGATCTTTGTCAGCGAAGTGGACGAGAGCGACGGCTCTATCGCGCTCTATCGCCCCACGATCGGCGTTTTGCTGAACGTTAGCCTCGACCACAAGAGCCTGGAAGAATTGCGCGTCCTGTTTGGCAATTATGTGCGCGAAGCGGGCTGCGCGGTTGTGAACTTCGACAACGAAGAAGCGGCTTTTCTAGCGGCAAAAGCCTCGCAATTGGTCAGCTTCGGCGTCCACAACACCAAGGCCGATATCACCGTTGAGCCGGACTCCATCGAAGAAGGCCCACTACGCGTCAGCGCGGCCGTGCTCGACAATCGCACTCGAGAGGCCTTTCCGCTGGTCGTTCCCATGCCGGGCCGCCACAATCTGTCAAACGCGCTCGCCGCAATCGCGGCGGCCAGCGCCGCGGGGATAAGCGTCAAAAGCGCGACCTACGCGCTGCGCTCTTTTGCGGGCCTCGCGCGTCGATTTGATGTCGTGGGCTCAACCCCAAACGGCATCACGGTCATCGAC
>JBCCKJ010000159.1:0-6073 GCA_039027455.1 Pseudomonadota bacterium
CAGCGCCTAATGCGCCGCCAAAGCTAACTTGGAAAGACAGCAGATGAGAGTCGTCTCCGGCATTCAGCCCACGGGCAAGCCGCATCTAGGCAATTACCTTGGCGCGATCCGAAACTATGTGAAGTTTCAGGACGACGCTGACGCGGCCGGCGGCGAGTGCCTGATCTTCATAGCCGATCTCCACGCGCTTTCGCTGCCCCACGATCCGCGCGAACTGCACGCCTCAACGCTCGAGCTGGTCGCGACGCTGGTGGCTTGCGGCCTCGATCCCAAAAAGACGATCCTGTTCAATCAGGCGCAGGTGCCTAGCCACGCGGAGATGCAATGGCTGCTCAATGGAACGGCGCGCATGGGTTGGCTCAACCGGATGACGCAGTGGAAAGACAAAGCGGGCAAAAACCGCGAGGGACAATCCATCGCGCTGTTCACCTATCCGGTGCTGCAAGCCGCCGATGTGCTGCTATATCAAGCGACGCATGTGCCCGTGGGCGAAGACCAGAAGCAGCATCTCGAGCTGGCGCGCGACATCGCGCAAAAGTTCAACAACGACTTCGCATCGGAGGAGAACCCGGTTTTCACTTTGCCAGAGCCGATCATCCCGCCCGAAGCCGCCCGTATCATGAGCCTACGCGATGGGTCGGCCAAGATGAGCAAGTCGGATCCTTCGGATATGAGCCGCATCAATCTGGTCGATGACGCCGACACCGTGATGAAAAAGATCAAAAAGGCCAAGACCGACCCCGAGCCCTTGCCGAGTGAGGAAGCCGGTCTTGAGGATCGCGCCGAAGCGCTCAATCTGGTCAGCATCTACGGCGCGCTCACCGGGCAAAGCGTGTCCGGCGTGCTCAGCGAGAATGGCGGCCAAGGGTTCGGCGCGTTCAAGCCCAAGCTGGGCGAGGCTCTGGTCGAGACGCTCGCGCCGATTTCTGAGCGATTCCGCGCGCTCAAGGACGATCGCGAAACGCTGGACGCAATTCTGGCTCGCGGCGCGGCCCGCGCGCGCGAGCGCGGCACGCCAACCCTTGATGCGGCTTACAAAGCTCTTGGGCTTGTGCGCGGCTAGACATTTGAGCGGTGTGCGGCGAATAGGTGTTTGCGCGCGTTCAAATCCTGTTCAGACCTTATTGCTAAGCGTTATCACCAGTCAGCGGCGCTTTGACCGAGGCGATGGACTCCGCTTGTCAGCCCAACTCTCTTGTGTGCAAAGAGTTGGAAAGAAAGCGAACCTTGGCTCAGGAGGCGGTGTATTCGTCACTGGACAGACCCATTTCGGGTCCACATGTTAAAGGTATCGCAAAGGGATTATCGATGAACCAACCGAATACCAAAGCCGCCACTACCGGTCGCTCGAAGCGCGCGATAGGTTTGACCCTGTTTGCGGTCGCAAGCCTTGGGCTCGCGGCCTGCTCAACGCCTTTCAAAGCGGACGTGTCGCGCTTCGCGACCCAGCTTCCCGCACCCGAAGGCACAACGTTTGCGGTGGTGCCGGAAGATCCGCAGCTCGCCGGTGGTATCGAATTCAGCGTCTACGCGAACGGTGTCGCAAGGAAATTGGCCGATGCGGGCTTTGCGCCAGCTACGTCGCCAGAGGCAGCCGATCTTCTGGTGCGGTTTGACTACGGCGTCGACAATGGTCGCGAGCGCGTGCGCACAACCGGCGGCGGTTTCGGCGCGGCAGGCTTTGGCCCATGGGGCGGCTTCGGCGGATTTGGCTTTAACCGGGCCTACGCATTCGGCTTCTACGATCCGTGGCTCGCCGGACCCAACGTGCGCAGCTACACGATCTACACCGGCGATATCGATGTGAAGATCGACAACGTCGCGACCGGAGAACGCGTGTTCGAAGGGCGGGCCGAGAGCGTTTCACGGTCCAACCGCTTGCAAACGATTGTGCCGAACCTGGTCGAGGCCCTCTTTACCGATTTTCCGGGCAATTCGGGCGAGACCCTGCGCATCACAATCAAAGAAGACGAAAAGACCGTGCGTCGCACCGACTAATAGTATACGCTGCGCACCAGCAACTACACCCTTGGATGGGACGGAGAGGCGGCGCAAGGGATCAGCGCCGCCTTTTTGCTTTTCAAATGCGTGTGAACGCGCGCGGGCCTATAGCCCAGCCGCACCCCCCGTCGAACCGAACCCGCCGGCGCCTCGCTGCGTGGCGTCGAGCTCGTCCACCTCGTCCCATGCCGCTTGCACGACGGGCGCAAGGATAAGCTGGGCGACGCGGTCGCCGCGCTGAATCGAAAACGCTTCGCTTCCGTGGTTGATCAACAGCACTTTCAATTCGCCGCGATAATCGCTGTCGATCGTGCCCGGTGTGTTGGGGACGGTTACCCCGTGCTTGAAAGCGAGGCCCGAGCGCGGGCGCACCTGAATTTCGTAGCCTTGCGGGATCGCCATCGACAGTCCGGTTGCCACGGGGTGACGCGCGCCGGGGGCAATGGTCACCTCTTCGGCGCTCACCACGTCCATCCCGGCGGCGCCTTCGGTCGCGTATACGGGGAGCGGAAGGCCAACGCCATGATTGAGGCGCTTCACCTCTACCCGCACTGGAGAATTCATTCGGCGGCCTCAGCCGTCAACGTCGTCGCGATCCGCTCGGCCAGCGCCATCGCGACATCGCGTTTGGCCATTTGATCGAGGCTCTCGATGCCCTCACCGCTGACGATGTGAACCTCATTCTGATCGCCGCCCATGACGTCGCCCGAGACATCGTTGGCGATGATCCAGTCCGCCGCCTTACGCTTGCGCTTTTGCTTGGCGTTGTCGATCACGTCTTCGGTTTCCGCGGCAAACCCGATCACAAGTTCCGGGCGTTTATCGCTGGCGGCCAGATTGGTCAGGATGTCGGGGTTCTCCGTCAGCATCAGCGCTGGCGGGGCGGACCCGCGTTTCTTGATTTTCTCACCCGCGTATTGGCGTGGACGCCAGTCCGCGACGGCGGCGACCATGACGGCGGCGTCAGCCGGAAGCGCCGCGCGCACGGCTTGATTCATCTCAGCCGCGCTTTCCACATCGACCCGGTCGACACCTTTGGGCGTCTTCAGAGCTACAGGCCCAGCCACCAAGGTCACCTTCGCGCCCAACGCGGCGGACGCGGCGGCGATCGCAAAGCCCTGTTTCCCGCTCGAACGGTTGGCGATGTAACGCACCGGATCAATCGCTTCCCATGTCGGCCCGGCGGTCACCAACACATGCTTGCCCGCTAGCGGCTGGTATCCCGGATCCAGCTCAAAACCGCCCTCGCCCAGCGCGTCGCTCTCATCGCTCTCAATCGCCACAACATTGGGTTCGGCGGACTTCTTGGTTTCGGCCTGCGGTGCCTTGTCCGCCTCCGCCTTGTCCTCGGCTGGGACCTCGTCTTCACCTTTAGCTTGTTCGGAAACCGGCTCCGGCTCGGATTGGCGCTCGTTCACTTCGTGATTGATCGCATCCGGATCAACCGGAGGCGCTGAAGCGGCGGCGCCCTTCTTCGCCAGCAGAGGCCCGGCCCCTTCGGGATCAAAGTCGGGTATCTCATCACCCGGAAGCTCGGGCAGAGGCTCCTCGGGGTCGAAATCCTCTGGAATGTCGAGCTCTTCGTATTCCGCTTCGATATCTTCGTGGCTGCGTTTGGCCGTCGAGCGAGGAATGATCTTGGAAAGTAGGCCGCCCAAGCCGCTCATCGCGCTGGATTCTTCTTCCGGCTCAGGCTCCAACGTCTCCACCGCGTCGTTGGCGGCGACAGGGGCAGGCGTGCTTTCGGGCACCGCGATACCGAAGTGGTTGGCAATGGCGCGCCAGATCGCGTCCGGTTCGGGCAGACGGCCATAACCGAATTCACCGCACGCCATGGGGCCTTCATCGGGGTGAAGCACCTCCACTCCGGCGGCCTTGAGAAGTTCAACGTTCCGCTGCGTCGATTCGTGCTCCCACATGCGCACATTCATCGCCGGGATAGCCATCACCGGCTTGTCGGTCGCGAGGATCAGGGTGGTGGCGAGATCATCGGCGATGCCAGCCGCCATCTTCGCCATCAAGTCGGCGGTGGCCGGGCACACAACGATAAGGTCGGACTCTCGGCTAAGCTGAATGTGCCCCATCTCCGCTTCGTTCTTGAGGTCCCAAAGCGTGGTGTAAACTTGGTTTTCGCTGAGCGCGGCGAGCGACATGGGCGTCACAAATTGCTGCCCGCCCTTCGTCACCACGCAGGTCACGTCGCCCCCGCCCTTGCGAATAAGCCGCACGAGTTCGCACGATTTATAGGCCGCGATCCCGCCGCCCACGACAAGCAGGACTTTGGGTCCCACAACCTCTTGAGCCGCGGTGCTCATAGCGCGAGACTTTCCATCTGAGTCAAAAGGCGCAGCGTATGCGTCAAAAGCGCTCCTCACATTCCTTCAAAACGCAGGCCTTTGGATCGCAAGAATCCGCCGTTTGTGCGTATGCTTAACGATCTAGCGATCCTGCGCCGCAAGGCCAACCGCTTTGCGCAAACACCGGTCAGCCATAGTTTTCGCCAAGTTCCATGCCTTATGATGGTTAAGATTGGCCTTATACGGCGCCAATGCGGGCGCATGGCCATTCCCTTGCTATCGCCGCGCGATTTCGCCAGTTTCCCGCCAAGGGAGAGACATTCATGATTATCGGGTTGCGAATTGCGCTGGCGTTGCTGGGCGTGTTGTATGTTGGTGTCGGAATGCAATTCCTGCTCGACCCGGTGTCGATGGGAGGTGACTTTGGCCTTCAACCCATTGGCAATGGCGGGCTTTCGACGATCCGTGCGGATATGACATCCTTCTTCTGGGTCTCGGCGGGCGCCATGCTCTTGGGCGCTTGGAAGCAACGTGGAGAGGTCCTTTATGTCACCGCGGCCTTGATGGGGATCGTCTTTGCCGCGCGGTGTGTGAGCCTCGCGCTCGATGGCACCTACGATGGCTGGCTGTCCCCCATGGCCTTTGAAGCGGTGACGGTCGCACTGTGCCTGCTTGGCGCACGCACGATGAAAGCCGCTTAGCCGACGATCCCGAACGCGGTGGCGGCCCAGAACGCGCCCGCGCCAACTAATCCGGCCACCAAATAGCCGAGCCATCCGCCGCTCGCGCTTGGCTCGCGATCCGTCAGGAGCTTGATATCCGGCAAGGGGGCCTGCTCTGGCGCGCCGCCTTTGGGAGGGAACATCTCTTCCACGCGGCGGATAAGGCCCGGAAGGCGGAACAGCGTCTCCGTGTCTTCCTTGATCCGGTCGGCGACGGCGGCTTCGGGGCCAAGCTCATCGCGGATCCAGCTGCGCACATACGGCGCCGCGGTGTCCCACATGTTGATTTCTGGATTGAGCTGGGTCGCGATCCCCTCCACCATCACCATCGTCTTCTGCAAAAGCAGCAGGTGTGGCTGGGTCTGCATGTCAAAGTCGCGCGTGATGGCGAACAACCCATCGAGCATCTGGCCCACCGATAATTCGCTGACCGGTTTCCCGCGCATGGGCTCGCCCACGGCGCGCAAAGCGGTCGCGAATTCGCCGACCGAGTGATAGCTGGGCACATACTGCGCCTCGAAATGGATTTCGGCGACGCGCTTGTAGTTGCCCGTGGTCAGACCATAGAGGATTTCAGCGAGCCATTGCCGCGCGCGCCGGTCAATCCGGCCCATAATCCCGAAATCGATCGCGACAATCGTGCCATCGTCTTCGACGAACAGGTTCCCCTGATGCATATCCGCGTGGAAGAACCCAGCGCTGATGGCCTGCGTCAGAAAGCTGATGACAAGCCGGTCGGCCAGTCGTCCAAGATCGTGGCCGCGCGCGACCAGCTCTTCGGTTCGGCTGATCTTGACACCGTCGATCCACTCAACGGTCATCACCCGGCCATTGGTGCGATCCCAGTCGATCTCGGGAATGCGATAGCCGCCCACTCCGGACATATCCTCAGCGAGTTCAGACGCTGACGCCGCTTCCCTGCGAAGGTCGAGTTCCGAATTGGTCCAGCGTTTGAAATTCGCGATCGTCAGGCGTGGGCGAAGCCGCGAAAACTCGCCGCCCATCGCCTCGACATGAGCTGCGGCCCATTCATAGGTTTGGATATCGCGCGCG
>JBCCKJ010000160.1:0-6004 GCA_039027455.1 Pseudomonadota bacterium
TAGGCGTCGTAATAGTTCGCGCGCGCCTCTTCGATGGTCATCAGCTGCTTTTCAGCCTTCCCGCTGCGCGCGTCGCGCACGTGGGTGTATTCGTCGGCGACCTCGGTCACGTAGCCGTCGCGCTGCGTGTCCGAAGGCAGTTTCGAAGCGACCCCGACCGCGCGGCTTGCGTCGAGGACGTGAATGACCGGCCCTTCGTAATTGGGATCAATCTTCAGCGCGGTGTGGACTTTGGAAGTGGTCGCCCCGCCGATCAGCAGCGGCATGGTCATCTGCGCGCGCTGCATCTCTTCGGCGACCGTCACCATTTCGTCGAGCGAAGGAGTGATAAGGCCGGAGAGTCCGATCATGTCCGCGTTGTTGTCGTTCGCCGATTTCAGAATGTCCGGCCACGGCACCATCACGCCGAGGTCAACCACCTCATAGCCGTTGCACTGCAAAACCACGCCGACGATGTTCTTGCCGATATCGTGCACATCGCCCTTCACGGTCGCCATAATGATGGTGCCCTTGGCTTTGGCGCCTTCTTCCTTTTCGGCTTCGATAAAGGGAATGAGGTGAGCCACGGCCTTCTTCATAACGCGCGCCGATTTGACGACTTGCGGCAGGAACATCTTGCCCGAGCCGAACAGGTCGCCGACCACGTTCATGCCATCCATCAACGGGCCTTCGATCACTTCGATAGGACGCCCACCCGAAGCGGCAAGCGCGGCGCGCGCTTCCTCGGTGTCGTCGACCACATGCGCGTCGATGCCTTTGACCAGCGCGTGTTCGAGGCGCTTCGTCACGTCCCAGCCGCGCCATTCGGCCGCTTGCTTATCGTCTTCCTTGCCCTTGCCCTTGAAGCTTTCGGCCAGGTTGATCAGCCGCTCAGTCGCGGTTTCCTCGCCTTCACCCAGGTCTTTGGGCTCGCGCATGAGGATCACGTCTTCGCACGCGTCGCGCAGAACCGGGTCAATCGTGTCGTAGACGTCAAGTTGGCCCGCGTTGACGATCGCCATGTCGAAGCCGACGGGAATGGCGTGGTAGAGGAAGACCGAGTGCATGGCCCGGCGCACGGCCTCGTTCCCACGGAAACTGAACGAAAGGTTGGAAAGCCCGCCTGACGTCTTGGCGTGCGGGCATAATTCCTTGATCTCTTTCACCGCTTCGATGAAGTCGAGCCCGTAGCGGTCGTGCTCTTCAATGCCCGTGGCCACGGCGAAAACATTGGGATCGAAGATAATGTCTTCCGGCGGGAAACCGATGCCGACGAGCAGGTCGTAGGCGCGCTTGCAGATCTCGACCTTGCGCTCTTTTGTATCGGCCTGACCGACCTCGTCAAAGGCCATCACCACCACCGCCGCGCCATAGGCCATGCACAGCCGCGCGTGCTTGAGGAACTCCTCTTCGCCTTCCTTCATGCTGATCGAATTGACGATCGGCTTGCCCGAAACGCATTTGAGTCCCGCTTCGATCACGTCCCACTTGGAGCTGTCGATCATGACCGGCACGCGCGCAATATCAGGCTCGGCCGCGATCAGTTTGAGGAACGTCTCCATCGCGTGCTTCGCATCGAGCAAGCCTTCATCCATGTTGACGTCGATCACTTGCGCGCCGTTTTCAACCTGTTGGCGCGCGACTTCGACAGCGGTCGCGTAATCGTCCGACATGATCAACTTTTTGAACCGGGCGGACCCGGTCACATTGGTGCGTTCACCAACATTGATGAAGGAGGAGGCGGAAGTCTGGCCGTTCATACGTCGTTGTTCTTGAAATCAAATTCGGCCTTTTCGACCGCGCGACGAATGGCCAGCGGATCGGCAATATCTCTCATGGGCGTAATCGAGAATCCCGATCCTGTCACCTCGATCGTGCCATAATTGAGCAAGCGTCCAAGAATGCTCTGATTCACGCGGACCGAGTCGATTGTGGAAAGGCGCTGTTCGATAGTCTGACGGCGTAGCAGACCCCACTTTGCAACGGCCTTTCGGTCGGTAACAGCCAATTCGGTGGTGAAGCTGTAGAACCATCCCGGGATGAGCATGAGCATTCCAAGCGCGCACAACGCATAGAAATACTCGTTCACCGCCGCGCCAAGGCCGATCCCCAGAGCGATCACGGTGAGACCGCGCAGATAAACAACCCAGTGGACCTTGGCGACATGGATTACCGTCTCGTCAGGGCCAACCACCTTCTTCAAATACGACATGACGTTGCTCTCTCGGGCGGGGCGCAGTTCACTTGGCCGCGCAGCAGCTTGAACCGCTAGCGATAGAAAAGGGTTCCAGACCCGCGAGGCGCATGGCTGTGCTAAGGGTCGGAGCCTCGCGGGGGTGCACGCCGTCAACCGCGCTCGCGATCGCCGCGATGTGCTCTGGCGTGTTCCCACAACAGCCACCCAGAATGTTGACCTGCCCCTCGCGCGCCCATTGCGCGACAAAGCCCGCAGTTTCATCTGGCTGTTCGTCATACTCGCCCAACTCATTGGGCAGTCCCGCGTTAGGATAGGCCATCAACAAGGTGTCCGTAATTCCCGAGAGGATCTGAATATGCGGGCGCATTTGCTCCGCGCCAAAGCTGCAATTGAGCCCCATCGCCGCCGGCTTGGCGTGGCGCACGGTGTGCCAGAACGCCTCGACAGTGTGACCGGACAGATTGCGACCGGACAGATCCGTGAGAGTGAGCGAGATCATGATCGGGATATCGTGTCCGCGGTCGATCTCAAGCTGCTTAACCGCCATGATTGCGGCCTTGCAGTTCAACGTGTCGAACACGGTTTCGATAAGGATGAAATCGCAGCCGCCATCAACCAAGGCTTCGGCTTGCTCGCGGTAAATCCCTTTCACTTCGTCAAAGGTGACTTCGCGAAAGCCGGGGTCTTCGACATCGGGGCTGAGAGAGAGCGTCTTGTTCGTCGGCCCCATAGCCCCAAGCACAAAGCGCGGCTTACCGTCCTTAGCTGTCGCGTCATCGCAAGCCTCGCGGATAACCTTAGCCGCCGACATGTTGATCTCGCGCACCAGATGCTCTGCGCCGTAGTCGGCTTGGCTAATCACGTTGGCGTTGAATGTGTTCGTCGCGAGAAGCGTGGAGCCAGCGCTTATATATTGGTCGCAGATTTTGCGGATCACCTGCGGCTGGGTCAGGTTGATGAGGTCGTTATTCCCCTTCTGATCCATGCTTAGGCCAGTGTCGCCCGTGTATTGCTCCTCAGTCAGCTTTTCATTCTGGATGGCCGTTCCATAGGGGCCATCCTTGATCAGAATGTTCTTGGCCGCGGCCTCGTTGATGCGCGAGCGTGCCGTTGCGGTGGGCAGATCGGTTGAGAGGGTATCGGTGCTCATTGGGCAGCCTCCTCAAAAACAGTCTCCGCCACCGGGCGTTTCCCGAGCATGTGACAGATCGCGTAGGCCAGATCGGGCCGGTTCAGCGTGTAAAAGTGAAAATCGCGTTCGCCGCCCGCGTAGAGGCGACGACACAATTCCGCCGCGACCGTCGCCGCCACCAGCTGGCGCGCGCCCGGTCGTTCGTCGAGCCCTTCAAACAAGCCGTCCATCCAGGCCGGAATGTCCGCGCCGCACGCGCCCGCGAATTTGCGCGCCTGCGCGACGTTGGTGACGGGGAGAATACCGGGAAGCACTTTCTGTTCGATGCCGCTCGCGGCCAGCCGATCGCGGAACCGAAAAAACGTGTCGGCGGAAAAGAAGAATTGACTGATCGCGCGGGTCGCGCCCGCGTCCAGTTTGCGCTTCAAGTGATCAATGTCCGCTTGCGTGTCCGCCGCGTCGGGATGCGTCTCGGGATAGGCGGCGACCGAGATCTCAAAATCCGCAATCTCTTTAAGGCCCGCGACCAATTCCGCGGCGCCAGCGTAACCCTCGGGATGCGGCTCGAACGGCGCGCCCGGTTCGCCCGCGTCCCCGCGCAAAGCCACAATGTGGCGCACGCCCGCTTCCCAATACTGCTCGGCCACCTCTTGGATCTCGGCCTTGCTCGCGCCCACACAGGTCAAATGCGCCGCCGCAGGGAGCTGCGCTTCGGCGATGATCCGGGCGACGGTGGCGTGGGTGCGTTCGCGCGTGGAACCGCCAGCGCCATACGTAACCGACACAAATTTGGGCACCAAGGGCTTAAGCTCGACGACCGCGTTCCAAAGCTGCTCTTCCATCTTTTCGCTCTTGGGCGGGAAGAATTCAAAACTCACATCGATATCACCCGGCAGGCCGGAGAAGAGCGGCGTATCCAACGCCGTGCGGTGTTCGCGCAGTTCGTCAAAAGTGGGGTTCATGAGCTCGCCCTTACAGCGGGATGAGGTGTTACAAGACTATTGGTTTCACCGGTCAACGCGCCTTTGCGCTGGCCGATCCAGATTTTGACGACGAGCTTGCCTCCATCGAGCGTGACAGGCTCGCTAGCGCTGAAC
The DNA here is from genome assembly GCA_039027455.1 of Pseudomonadota bacterium. Classification (GTDB taxonomy): domain Bacteria; phylum Pseudomonadota; class Alphaproteobacteria; order Sphingomonadales; family Sphingomonadaceae; genus Erythrobacter. The sequence continues at coordinate 4,406 of JBCCKJ010000160.1, forward strand.
CCAGCCCGGCGCAGCAACCCCGCCATTTGCCGGTCCGAAAAGCCCAAACGCGCGTGCTGATAGCGGCTGCGCAGCTCTTCCCGATCGTGCGCGGCAAAGTCGACAATCGCGATGCGCCCCTTGGGCCGCGTCACGCGCGCGGCTTCAGACAGAGCGGGGGCAGGATCGGCGGCAAAGTGCAGCACCTGATGCAAAACGACTGTGTCAAAACAAGCATCTGGGCAGGGAATGTCCGAGAAATCGCCTTGCACCAGTTCGACATGCGCGGCGCTTAGATGCTGCAATTTGGCGCGCGCCACGCGGAGCATTTCCAGGTTCTTGTCGAGCGCCACGACGCGATCAGCCTTATCGGCAAACAGTTCCGCCATCCGGCCCGTGCCGGTGCCGATGTCTAGCAAGGCGCCGACAGTGTGATCGGACAGCGCCTCAATCAGGCGGTCTTCCACTTCAACTTCGGAGCCGTGAAGCGCGCGCAACTCGTCCCACTCACCAGCGTGTCGGGCGAAGTAGGCGCTCGCCGCATCATCACGTGACGAACGGATCGCCGCCAGTTTGCGGCGGTCATCCTCGCACGCTCTGGCAAAGGCTGGATCTTCAGCCTCCGCTAGGGCCAGAATCCGGTCAAGAGCGGCTACAAGCGGGACCGCTTCGTCCAAGCCACCGCCGCCGCGCAAAAACACCCAGCTTCCTTCGCGGCGACGTTCCGCCAGTCCGGCGTCGCACAGGATTCCCACATGGCGCGAGACCCGAGGCTGGCTTTGCCCTAAAACCTGAGCAAGCTCGCCAACAGCCAATTCCATGCGCGCCAACAGACGAACAATACGCAGCCGCGTGGGATCCGCGAGCGCCTTAAAAAGCGCGTCGACAGCCACGGCCTTGGGAAAGGCCGCCAAGTGCGGCGTTGGGAAGGCGGATTGCGGCATAGGAGTACACATATAAAGACATTTTTATATGTGTAAATGGTGCGCCACGGGGGGGCTACTTTGTGAGCAATCTAGGGCGTGACCTCACGAGCGCCGCCAGCCATTGTATACGTATCGGCGCTCGCCTGCACTTTTGCCGTGGCGTTGAAATCGCGATGAACTGCGTCCAGCACATCTTGGACCGCGGATGTTTCGACAATAGCGACAGCACAGCCCCCGAAGCCGCCCCCCGTCATGCGCACGCCACCGAGCGCGTCGTGCCCTTCGCCAAGCGCTGCGTAGATTGTATCAACAAGTCGGTCCAGCTCAGGGACGGTCACTTCAAAATCATCGCGCAAGGACACATGGCTGGCCCGCAGGATGCTGGACAGAGCTGCGGTGTCCGCTTGCGCCAGAGCCACGGCGGCCGGTTCAACTCTAGCGATCTCGGACACGACATGGCGCGCGCGCCGAAACAGCGCCGGGTCAAGGCCTTGCCCCTTGGCCTCCAATTGCTCCAGTGTCACATCACGCAGCGCCCTCACTCCGAAATGCGCCGCCGCTTGCTCGCATTCCTGCCGCCGTTTGTTGAAGGGGCTGTTTACCAGTTCGCGACGCAAGCCGCTGTCCGCAATCACAATCGAAAGCTCTTTCGAGACCGGAATGGGCATGTGTTCGAGCGTGCGGCAATCGATCA
>JBCCKJ010000161.1:0-6000 GCA_039027455.1 Pseudomonadota bacterium
CGTCTTCGGTCTGCGTCGTGAACATATGCTCACCGTAGTTGAACCAGTGTCCCGAGGTCTCCCACAGGCTGCGGTCCATAACGTCGGGCGTGTTCACTTCGACGTAGCCCGCCTTCTCCTGACGCCGACGCATATAGGTCAGCAGGCCTTGGAACATCTGCCAGCCATGCGGGTGCCAGAAGACGGCTCCGGGCGCGAAGTCTTCAAAGTGGAACAGGTCGAGCTCGCGGCCAAGCTTGCGGTGATCGCGCTTCGCAGCCTCCTCCAGTCGGTGGAGATGCGCGTTCAATTGCTTCTTGTTGAGCCAGCCCGTGCCGTAAATGCGCGTCAACTGGGCGTTGTTCTGATCGCCGCGCCAGTAGGCGCCCGCCGTGCGCATGAGTTTGAAGGCTTGCGGGTCCAGCTTGCCCGTGGAGGCAAGGTGCGGGCCACGACACATATCGAGCCAGGCGTTCTCGCCATCAGGTCCGTTCGGATCACCTGACCAATAGACGGTTAAGTCTTCGAATTCGGGCAGATCCTTGGCCCATTCGGCTTTGAAGGTCTCACCAAGCGCTTCCCAACGAGAAATCAAGTCCTCGCGCGACCATACTTCGCGGATCAGCGGTTTGTCGGCTTTTATGATCTCGCGCATCTTCTCTTCGATCGCGGGTAGGTCTTCCAGACCAAAGGGCTCACGATCCGCCGGAGCCATCACGTCATAATAGAAGCCATCATCCGTCGCCGGGCCAAAAGTGATCTGCGTGCCTGGCCACAAAGCCTGCACCGCTTCGGCCAGTACGTGCGCGTAATCGTGGCGCACCAGTTCGAGCGCGTCTTCCTCATCCTTGGAGGTGATAAGAGCAAGCTCAGCGTCGCCCTCAAAAGGACGACCCATATCGCGGACTTCGCCATCCACTCGCGCGGCCATCGCCGCCTTCGCAAGCCCCGGACCGATTGCGGCGGCGACATCGGCAGGCGTTGCGCCCGCTTCCATCTCGCGGACCGAACCATCGGGGAGGCTAATTTTGAACATCTTCGTCATCGTCAAAAATCCGTCTGCTCTTAGCGCGCGCTTTAAGCCAAGCGAGCGCGCACCGAAAGGGGCGGTGTGAGAGTTTCGTGACGATTTCGGGAAGACACCGCGCCACCCGAAACCGGATGGCGATGGTGTGCGCTTAACGCGTGACCAACCGCCCCCGGACATCCGAGGTTGTAGTGGTCGTTGTTGTGGTCAGCGGCTTTGCCATGAGAAATACATAGAGGTTGAGGGTTAAGAAGTCACGTTATTGTTCGCCTAGCTGGCAAGGCTTGCTCAACAAAAAGAGATACTCAACCCACCCTGCGGACGTGCCAGTCAGCGGCGATCACCCAGCTGAGACTAGGACATCAACTTAAGAAACAGGCGGGGCGGGCCAGTGCCAGACCAGCGCGGACAGCGCTAGCCATGTGGTGAACATAATCAGGTAGGGCCATCGGCGTGGCCACAGCGTCGCCACCAGAAGGGTCGCTGCCGCCGTGCCGGCCAAAGCGATAAGCGCCGCCCTCGCTATGCGAGCGCTACCGCTAAACAGCGCCACCTGAACCGCTGTGCTTGTCCATTGCGCGGGCAGCAGAACCAGCAGCCATTCGGGGAGTTCGCCTGGCCTTGCCAGCGCTGTCAAAAGGATAGCCGCCTCACCCGCGACCACGAACAGCGCAATCCACCAGCCCTTCCCGCCTGCACTACGGGCAAACAGCGCGCCGCGCGCAGCGAAGCTCAAGCTGGCTATACAAACAGCCAGCCCGATCCAAAGAGGATTAGGACCGGCAGGCATGCCCAGAGCCTGCGCCAAAAAAATCAGGCCAGATCCGGCTAGAATCGCGAGCGCCAAACCGACCCACAAACGCCCAGAGGTCGCCGCCGCGATGATGCCGGCGCCCATGAGGCTAACCGCAAGTACTGACCCGATAATCGCGGCGGGCGGCTCAGGGCCCAACGCATCGCTAAGCAGCAACAGTGCCGCGACGGGCGCAACGATACCTGTGACCGCGACGAAGGACCAAGCGAGCCATGGCCACATAACGGGCTGATTATCGGGTAGCGATTTCATGACGCTCGCCTTGCTAGGCGCGCCCTCCATTGTCGAGAAGGAACACTCAAGAGCGTGCTCTAAACCACAGTTTAGGGTCGGGCGCCTTTAGCCGCCTTGCGCCTTCGCGCCCGCGTCCACGCTGGCGCTATGGGTCGCCGCCAATTGAGTGGAACGCTGTTTGATGCCCGCCAGAAAGCGCCACTCGCTGGTCGCGGCGCTTGGCGTGAGTTCGAGCACCATATAGCCGCGCTGCGAGGTGTCCGCCCACAGCAGTTCTTCGTTTTCCGCGACCAACGCGCCGGCGAGAACCTGCGGCGGGACCATGCCAAGATAGCTTTCAAGACCGGGGGAACTGACCGAGCTTGTGGCGAATTCCACGCCGACCTTTTGGCCTTCATGCGCAAGATCGAAGTTCCAGGCGTTGTGGGTATCGCCCGCCAGCACAACGAGGTTGGCGTCGGCTTCCAAGGAAGCTGCAAACAAGCGATCGCGCGCGGCGGGATAACCGTCCCACGCGTCCATGTTGGACGGCAGACCGGCCGCCCGGGCCATTTTGCCCGCCTCAAGACGGCGGCGGAGATAATCGGGCAGATTGTCGGGCATGGCTGCAAACAGCGCAGCGGGCGCCATTTGCTTCCCAATCAGCACCTGCTGCACCAGCACCTGCCACGTTATGCCTCGCGCGCGAGATGCCGTAAGGCCATTAGCCAGCCATTCCTCCTGAACAGCGCCCAGCATCTGGCGTTCGGGATCGAGGTAATCTCCGTTAGCGAAAGCGTTGAGAGAAACAGCCATCGCTTCAGGATCGGCTTCGCCCTTCAGCACTTTTTCGACGCTGAACTGCTCCTCGCGTCCTTCGAGCCGGGTGTCGATACGGAACAGGGTCGCCAGATCGCCCACATCATAAGCGGCGTAGGGCTCATCCGAGATCGGCATCCATTCGCGGTAAACCCGCTTGGCGATGGCTTTGCGGGTGGCCCAGTCACCTTCGGTGTCGCTCTGGTGGTTTTGCGCCCCGTCCTTCCAGCTGTCGTTGGCGCTTTCGTGATCGTCCCACACCATGATCATAGGCATCACCTGATGAATGCGCTGAAGGTCCGGGTCGGCGCGATAGGTTGCATAGCGCAGGCGGTAATCGGCGAGTTTCAGGATTTCGCTATCGGGTTCCAAGTCCCGATCGGGGTGCGCTTGTCCGGCTGACGGATAGGTTCCTTCGCCGTATTCGTAGATGTAATCGCCGAGATGTAGCGCGAGATCGCAATCGTTCGCTTCGACGGCGTGCGCGTAGGCGTTGAACCATCCAAAACCGTAATTCGCGCAGGAGAACACGGCCATGCGGAACTTAGCCGTTGGACCCTGCGGCAATGTGCGCGTGCGGCCCACCGGAGACATAGTACCGTCGGGCGCGACAAAGCGGTAGAAATACCATGTGTCCGGCTCAAGGCCGCTCGCGATAACCTTGGCGCACCAATCGCGGTCAGGGCCGGCGGCAACGCTTCCCTCCGAGATAGGCTGGGCAAAATCCTCACCAGCCGAGATCTGCCATTCCAGCGCGGTCTCCGCCTCGCCCACGTAACGAGTCCACAGCAGAACGCTGTTCGCCTGCGGCTCCCCGCTGGCGACGTTGTGCGTAAAGCCGGTGCCAAATCCGCGCGCGGCGGCTGGCGCGGCGGCTAACGCGGCGGTTGCGCCGGCGAGGCCAAACAGGGCGCGACGCGTCACATTGGTGGGTGGATTCGAAGGCTGAGGTGTCATTCTGCTCTTTGACATGGCCGTCTGCTATGATGCGTTGATTGCGAAGCTGTGACACATCTTGCCAATTCCTGCCAGCCGGGGGCATGACAGAATCCTGATGACCGACATTCGCACGCACGAAATGCCCGACGGGCGCCGAATCGCCTTCCGCTTCACGCCAGGCGCCGGGCCGACTGTTGTGTTCCTGCCGGGCTATATGTCCGATATGGCGGGTGGCAAAGCGACCGCGGTGTTCGACCGCGCAAAGGCCGAAGGGCGAGGATGCCTGCTCCTTGATTATTCGGGCTGCGGGGAAAGTTCGGGGGATTTTGCTGACGGGACGCTATCGCGCTGGCGCGAGGAGGTGCTCGCGCTGATCGCCGCTTATGTGGACGGCCCAGTGCTGCTCATCGGTTCGTCCATGGGCGGGTGGCTGATGTTACTGGTGGCGGAAGAACTGCGCGCCAGTCTGGCTAATCCGCTGGCTGGAATCATAGGCATTGCGCCCGCACCCGATTTCACCACCTGGGGCTATTCGGACGAACAACGGGCCGTGATGGACGCTGGACAAACCGTCTATGAAGAGAACCCCTACGGCCCCGAGCCAACGCCGACCTATCCGGAGTTTTTTGCCGACGGCGAAGACAACCTGATGCTGGCCGCGCCTATTGCGCTCGACTGCCCCATACGTCTTTTGCACGGACGCAACGACGCCGATGTCCCTTGGGAGATCAGCGTCGCGCTGGCCGAAGCGCTTGATACAGACGATATACAGCTGACCCTGCTATGGGATGGCGATCATCGACTCTCGCGGCCGTCCGATATCGCTTTGCTGCACCGGACGATCGCCGGATTTTACGAAAGCGGTCCTGAGCCCCAATGAACCCGCTCACTCTCCTTCTGCCCATTGCTCTTCTTCAAGTAGGGCCAAATCCACGCGCGATCGACACGCTCGGCAACGACGCCGGTCTCAAAAATCGGCCCGAGCGCCCCGTCGATCCGCAAGAACCAATCAAACTCTCTGACCCCAACGCTCGGTGGCTGGCCGAGTGCCTGACGCAGCTGGAAACCGACGCTGCACGCGCGCACACGCAAGCGCAAATCAAACGCAACGCCAGCTTTGGTGAAGAACGCGTGATTGCCAATCACTGTTTGGGTCTGGCCGCGACCGAGTTGGAGCTCTGGTCCGACGCGACCACCGCCTTCATCGCTGCACGCGACGAAACACCGGCGGATCAGGCGCGCGTCCGCGCCCGATTCGGCGCGATGGCAGGCAATGCCGCTCTCGGCGGCGGCGACGCGCAGCGCGCGCTGGCTCTGCTTGAAACCGCCAACGCGGATAGCGAAGCCGCCTCTTCGACCACGCTTCAGGTGATCGCCGCGCTCGATATGGCGCGCGCTCTGGTGGCTTTGGATCGCCCCGAAGAGGCCCTCACGCCGCTCGAAAGCGCTACCACTCTAGCTCCGCAGGAAAGCGAGGGATGGCTTTTGAAAGCGACGCTGCTGCGCCGACTGGACCGATTGGAAGAAGCGCAAAGCGCCATCGAATCCGCGGTATCCATCGCTCCACAAGAGGCGGAGATCGGCCTTGAAGCGGGTGTCATCGCGATATTATCGGGACGCACTGAGGCGGCGCGCTCAAGCTGGCAATCGGTGATCGACGTACAACCAGGCAGTTTGGCGGCGCAAAGGGCAAAAGGCTATCTAGAGCAAATCGGACCGGAACCTTCGAGCGAGTCCGCGCCAGAGAGTGAGACCGCGCAGGGAGGCGCCCCATCATGACCGAGTTTTCCGTCCTCGATCTCGTCCCCGTGCGCGAAGGGGGAAGCGTCGCTGAAGCCTTCGCCGCCAGCGCTGCTCTTGCTCAAAGCGCCGAGGGCGCGGGCTGTAAAAGATTTTGGGTGGCGGAGCACCACGCGATGGACGGCATTGCCGGCGGCGCAACATCGGTCGTGCTCGCCCATATCGGCAACGCCACCGACACGATCCGCATTGGAGCGGGCGGCATTATGCTGCCCAATCACACACCGTTTCAGATCGCCGAACAGTTCGGCACTCTCGACGCGCTCTTCCCGGGCCGCGTCGATCTTGGACTGGGCCGCGCACCGGGCGCAGGACCGGAACTTCAGCGCGCGCTGCGCAAGAATCTGGCGCAGGCGTCGGAATACTTCCCCAATGATGTGGTCGAATTGCGCGCCTTGTTGACCGGCGA
>JBCCKJ010000162.1:0-5983 GCA_039027455.1 Pseudomonadota bacterium
GCGTTGCCAGCGCTTGGGCCAAGGCGGCGGGCATTATGATCGCTGGCTCGCGGAACATCCCGGCGTCAAAACGATTGGTCTGGCGTGGGACGTGCAGCTGATTGAACCGGCTGACGCGCTCCCGACCGAACCGCACGACATGCCGCTCGACGCGGTTGTCACCCCAACCCGGATGTACGGAACCCTGTGATGCGCGAAACCCCGACCTGGCGAATTCCTATCGGCATTTTCGGCCTGTTCGTGGCGCTGATGGTCTATGGCGTGCTCATCGCCGTCTATCTGGCGGATTACATCGGCGCGTGGCCCGGTTGGGCGCAGACGGTAATTTACATCGCGCTTGGGGTTGTCTGGCTCTTACCCCTTGGCCGTTTTCTGATCTGGATGGAGACAGGAAGCTGGTCGCATCCTGATAAGCGGAACGACAAAGCCGACGCCTAGCGTTCGCCCCTATCGTCATCCATCAATGTAGGAAAAGTCCCAAGTGGCGCGAGTGACGGGACTCGAACCCGCGACCCTCGGCGTGACAGGCCGATACTCTAACCAACTGAGCTACACCCGCGCATCTAAGCGGCTAGCGCCTCTTGGGAAGCCGGGCCTCTAAGCCAGTGCGCCAAACCTGTCAACGCACTCAAAGCCCGATTTCAAACTTTATTTATTCGTCAATCCGACAGCAGCAAAACCGGGGTTTCAACCAGCTTTTTGATCTCCTGGATGAAGCTGGCGGCGTCGTAGCCATCGACCACGCGGTGATCACACGAAATGGAGATGTTCATGAGCTTGCGCTTTTCGACGCGCTCGACGCCGTCGGACCCTGTCACGAACATGGGGCGCTCGATAATGCGGTTCGGGCCGATGATCGCGACTTCGGGGCGATTGATCACAGGCGTGGTCGCGACCCCTCCCAAAGGCCCAAGCGATGTCACGGTCAGCGTCGATCCCGATAGCTCTTCGGACTTGGCCGACCCATCGCGCGCTGCGTTGGCCAGACGGCCGATCTCGCTAGCCAGCTGCCACAGATTGCGCGCCTGCGCGTCGCGGATGACAGGCACGATCAAGCCATTATCGGTCTGCGTCGCCATTCCCAGATGGACGCTTCCGTGGCGGGTCACGACTTGCGCTTCGTCGTCGTAGCGCGCGTTGATCATCGGAAAATCGGGCAGTTTCTTGCAGATCGCGGTGATCAGCAGCGGCAGCATGGTAAGCTTGGGCTTTTGCCCGCGATTGGCGTTGAGATCGCCGCGCATCCGCTCCAACTGGGTCACATCGCATTCTTCGACATAGGTGAAGTGCGGAATGTGACGCTTCGAGGCGGCCATGTTCTGCGCGATGCGCTTGCGCAAGCCGATAACCTTGATCGCTTCGTCGGCGCGGGTGACCCCGGCCGGGCTAAAGCCACCGCCCGAATTATATGCGATGAATTGGTCGAGATCGCCGTGGCGCACACGACCATCTTCGGCGGGGCTGACTTCGGCCAGGTCGATGCCCAGATTTTTGGCGCGTTGGCGCACAGCGGGGCTGGCGAGCACCTTCGCCGTCGCGGTACTGGATTCAGGCTTAGGGCTCGGAGCCGGTGCCGGCGCTGGGGTCGGTGCGGGGGCCGGAGCCGGAGCGGGCTCTGGCGTGGCTTCCTCGTCAGGTTCAGCGGCAGGTTCGGGCCGGGTATCTTCGGCGGGAGCGGGTTCATCCGCCTCGCCTTCGACGTCGATCACCAGCAACATCGAGCCGACGGCGATGGTATCGCCCAGATCGCCCGCCACTTCGAGCACTTTGCCCGTCACCGGGCTTTCGATATCGATCGTAGCCTTATCGGTCATCACATCGACGAGATGCTGATCCTCCTCAACGGCGTCGCCCACCTTGATGTGCCATTCGACGATCTCCGCCTCGGCCACGCCTTCGCCGACATCGGGCATGTTGAATGTGAATGTTGCCATTGCGTCAGTCTTTCAAAATCTTGTCGAGAGCTTCGCCAATGCGCACGGGGCCCGGGAAGTAGGCCCACTCAAGGCTGTGCGGATACGGCGTGTCAAAGCCGGTCACGCGCTCCACCGGCGCTTCGAGATGGTAGAAGCACCGCTCGGTCACCAGCGCGGAAAGCTCGGCGCCAAACCCGCTGGTCCGCGTCGCCTCGTGCACGATCAGGCACCGCCCCGTTTTCATGATCGAGCCTTCGATCGCTTCGATATCGAGCGGCACCAAAGTGCGCAGATCGAGAATATCGGCTTCGATACCCTTGGCCTCGCACACCGCCTCGGCGACATGCACCATGGTGCCGTAAGCGAGAACGGTCACCTGCTCGCCCTCGGTCACATGGCGCGCTTTGCCCAGCGGGATTTTGTAGTACCCCTCGGGCACGACGCTGTCCTTGTGCTTCTTCCAGGGTTCTACCGGCTTGTCGTAATAGCCAGAAAACGGTCCGTTATAGATGCGCTTTGGCTCGAAAAAGATCACCGGATCGTTGTCTTCGATACAGCTGATTAGCAGACCCTTGGCGTCGTAAGGCGTCGCCGGGATCACTGTTTTGAGGCCTGCCACATGGGTGAACAGGCTTTCAGGCGATTGGGAGTGCGTCTGCCCTCCGAAAATCCCGCCACCAAAGGGCGAGCGCACCGTCATCGGCGCGATGTACTCGGTCGCTGAGCGATAGCGCAGCCGCGCGGCTTCGGAGATGAGCTGATCGAGCCCTGGGTAGATGTAATCGGCGAACTGGATTTCGGGCACTGGACGCAGGCCATAGGCGCCCATCCCCACCGCGACGCCGATAATGCCGCATTCGCTGATCGGCGTGTCGAACACACGGTTTTTGCCGTGCCTTTCCTGAAGGCCAGCCGTGCAGCGGAACACGCCGCCGAAATAGCCAACATCCTCGCCCATCACGATCACATCGTCGTCGCGCGTCAACATCACGTCGAGCGCTTCGTTGATCGCCTCGATCATGTTGAGACGGCGTTCTGTGAACGCGTCTTCTGCGGCCTCTGTTTGGGTGTCCACGCTCATTGCCCGCCCCCCTTACCCGCAAAATCCTTGGGGTGTTGATCGGGCCATTTGACCTTGCGTTCGCGCGTGGCCTGCTCGGCCTGCTCTTCCAGATGCCAAGGCAGTTCTTCGAACACGTCCTCGAACATGGTGTGGAACGGATGGTGCAGGCCGTGGCCAAGGATGCCGTTCTTCTCCGCCTCCTTGGTCGTCGCTTTCACCTGTTCGGCGCAGTCTTTGTCCATCGCGGCCTGACGATCTTCGTCCCATTCGCCCAGAGCGATAAGATGGTCTTTCAGGCGCGTGATTGGATCACCGAGCGGCCATTCGTCGCGTTCTTGCGCGCTGCGATAGCCGCTCGGATCGTCCGAGGTAGAGTGCCCTTCGGCGCGATAGGTAAAGAACTCGATCAAGGTCGGCCCCGCGTTGGCGCGGGCGCGATTGGCGGCCCACTGCTGCGCGGCGTAGCACGCAAGCGCATCGTTCCCATCAACACGCAGGCCTGCCAAACCATAACCCAACGCGCGGGCGGCAAAGGTGGTTCGCTCGGCCCCCGCAAAACCACTAAAGCTTGAAATCGCCCATTGGTTGTTGATCACGTTGAGGATCACCGGTGCGTTGTAGACGCTTGCGAAGGTGCAGGCCGAGTGGAAGTCGCCTTCCGCTGTTGAGCCCTCGCCCACCCATGTCGCGGCGATACGACTATCGCCCTTGATCGCGCTCGCCATCGCCCAGCCCACCGCTTGCGGAGTTTGCGTGGCGAGGTTGCCAGAGATCGTGAAAAAGCTGTGCTCGCGGCTCGAATACATGATCGGCAGCTGGCGGCCTTTCAGCTTGTCGCCTTTGTTCGAATAGATCTGGTTGATCATCTCGATCATCGGGTAGCCGCGCGCGAGCAGGATGCCCTGCTGGCGGTAGCTGGGGAACACCATGTCGTCGCTGGCCAGCGCCATCGAAGCGGCCACGCTGGTCGCCTCTTCGCCGGTGCATTTCATGTAAAAGCTGGTCTTGCCCTGCCGCTGACCGCGAAACATGCGTTCATCGAACGCGCGGACCAGCGCCATATGGCCCAGCATGGTGCGCAGCGTTTCGGCGTCAAGCTTGGGATCCCAAGGTCCGTGCGCCTTATTGTCCTCGCCCAGCACGCGGACGAGACCGTAGGCGAGGTCTTTCATATCCGCCGGCTTGGTCGCTTCGTCAGGGCGCGGTTGATCGCCGGGTTTCCCAATGTCGATATCGGAAAAATCCGCCACGTCGCCGGGACGAAACTTGGGCTCGGGCACGTGCAGCGCCAAAGAGGGGCGATTTTCCCCTTTGTGCGGCGTTTGATCGGCCGGATCGGCCATAGGTTTGCTCTCCCAGCAACAGCTCGTGCCGGGTGGCGTATGTCAGCAAAAAAGGGCGGTCAAGCGACCTCGATCACACCGCAACAGGGGCCTTGATCGGAGGCAACGGCGCGTAATCATGCACCACAAAATCCTCGATCTGGTAATCGAATATTGTTTCGGGCTTTCGGGTGATTTCCAGAGTCGGATGGCCTTGCGGCTCTCGGGTGAGCTGTTCTTCGATCAAATGCGCGTGATTGAGGTAGAGATGCGTGTCCCCGCCCATCCAGACCAATTCGCCGGGTTTAAGGTCCGTTTGCTGCGCCATCATGCGCGTCAGCAGCGCGGCGGACCACAGGTTGAACGGCAGGCCCAGCGCCACATCGCAGCTGCGCTGGTAGAGGAGGCAGTTCAAGCGATCCCCGGCGACATGGAACTGATAGGTCTTATGGCAAGGCGGCAACGCCATCTGGTCCAGCTGCGCGACGTTCCAGCCTGCAATGATGTGCCGACGGCTGCCCGGATTGGTTTTCAGGCTTTCGACGACCTCGGCCACCTGGTTGATACCCTCGCCTTTCTCGTACAGGCCATCGGCGCGATAGCGGTAGGTCGGCCAATCGACCCATTGCTTGCCATAAACCGGACCGAGATCACCCCAACGCTTGGCGAACGCTTCGTCTTCGGCAATGCGCGCCACGAAATCGTCGAGCGCGATATCCTCGCCCGTTTCCTTGACGTAGCGCGCGTGGGGCCATTCGTTCCAGATTTTGACCCCTTGCAGCACCAGCGGGCGGATATTGGTATTGCCCGACAGGAACCAGAGCATTTCGCGCGTTGCGGTCTTCCAGTAGACCCGCTTGGTGGTGAGTAGCGGCATAGCCCCATCTGCTAGATCAAAGCGCAGCTGAGCCCCAAAGACCGACCGCGTCCCCACCCCTGTGCGATCGGCGCGTTCAGACCCCGACGCCCAGATCGCTCGCATCAGATCGAGATACTGGTGCTCGTAGTGCCCTGGCCCTTGCAGTTCAGAGGGAATCACGTGCGGATGGTTCAGCGTAGCCATGGTGAAAACTATAAGCGGCAATTGCCCGCTTGCCACCCCGCTCATCCACACCTATAGGCGCGCCCCTACCGCATAAACGCTTGGCGTTTTGTGTGCATGAGTCGGGAAGTAGCTCAGCCTGGTAGAGCACCGTCTTCGGGAGGCGGGGGCCGGAGGTTCGAATCCTCTCTTCCCGACCAATTTGCCCCTTTTCCTTTAATGCGTTCGGCGTTGAAATCAGGCCTCTTCGGGGATAGGCGTCGCTTCGGCCCAGACGGGGAAAGGATCGTGCAGCCCTTCCCACGCTTCCGGCTGGTATTCGGTTTCGGGCACTAGACATTCTTCAAGGGCGGCGCTGATCGCGTCTTGGTCCATGCCGATCCCGATGAAGACCATCTCCTGACGGCGGTCGCCCCAGGTCTGATCCCAGTGCTTCATCACGAACTCTTCAAACGTGCCATCGTCGGGCCAGCGGTTCTTGGGCACCGCCGCCCACCAGCGGCCCATGCGGCTGACGCTCTTTTGCGTGCCCGCAATCGCGAGTTCGGCCAGGAAATCTGGGCGCGTCGCCATCCAGAAATGGCCCTTGGCGCGGATCACCTTATCGAGATGCTCTCCGGTCAAGAAGGCGTACAGTTTA
>JBCCKJ010000163.1:0-5957 GCA_039027455.1 Pseudomonadota bacterium
GAAGTCATACTGCATCAGAGTTGGGATGTCCGAGGTGCCCGCTTCCGCCACCATCCAGAACATCGCAATGAGCATCAGGACCGACCCGAACAGCGTGTAGAGGAAGAATTTGTAGCTCGCGTAGATCCGGTTGTCGCCGCCCCACACGCCGATGATCAGGTACATCGGGATAAGGCCAGCCTCGAAGAACACATAGAACAGGAAGATATCCTGCGCAGCGAACGTGCCGATCATCAGCGTTTCCATGAACAGGAATGCAGTCATGTATTCGCCCACGCGTTTCTGGATCGCGCCCCAGCTCGCGGCAATGCAGATCGGCATCAGGAACACGCTGAGCATAATCAAAAGCAGCGCAATCCCATCGATCCCTAGCGCGTAGCTGAAGCCCGCGACCAGCTCGGCGCGCTCGGTGAACTGCCATTGTTCACCGCCGATTTCATAGCTGGTCCACAGGACGACGCCGAGGCCAAAGGTGACCAGTGTCGCTATCAGCGCGGTCCAGCGCGCGGCGCTGGCTCCCGCAAAGAGCGAGAGGATCGCGCCGATAAGCGGCACGAGCATCATGACCGAAAGAAGGGGGAAGCCGTCCATGTGTCCCAGTCGTCCCCTAGAGCAGCACGTAAGTGGTCGCTGCGATCAGACCGAGCAGCATGATCAGCGCGTATGTGTAGAGATAGCCCGATTGGATGGTCTTGGCGGCGGCGGAACCGCGCTGGACGATCCAAGCGACCCCATTGGGTCCAAAACGGTCAATGGTGCGGATATCGCCCAGCATCCAAAACAGGGTGCCCAGGATAAAGGCGGGCTTCACGAAGATTTTGTCGTAAAGCTCGTCAAAATACCATTTGCGGAACACGAAATTGTGCAGGCCGCCAAAGGTGGCGACGAACTTCGCAGGCACTTCGGGCTTGAGGATGTAGGCGTAAATCGCGCCGGATAGGCCTAGCAGCATCACAATGAAGGCCGAATACTTCACCCAATACGGCACTTCGTGCATCGCGTGGATGAGGTTGTCATTATAGAAAATTGAGCGACCCCAGAACTCCGGGCTGTCGAGGAAGGCGGGCGCAAAGACTTGGCCCGCCGCAACCGCACCAACGGTCAAAAGGATAAGCGGAACCAGCATGACATATGGGCTTTCATGCGGATGGTAGCCACCCGTAGTGTCCTCGCCCGCTTCTTCCGGCGTTTTGTGGACGCTGTGTTGGATGTGCTCGCTCTCGATCCAGCGCGGTTTGCCCCAGAAAGTGAGGAACATAAGGCGCCAGGAATAAAAGCTCGTCAGAAGCGCCGCGATCACTCCCGCCCAAAAAGCGAAGGTCGCCGCGCCTGTGCCGCGCGCAAAGGCGACTTCAATGATCGCGTCTTTGGACCAGAACCCCGCAAAACCAGCGCCCATGTGGTACACGCCAAGACCCGTGATCGCGAGCGTGCCCGCCATCATCGCCCAAAAGGTGACGGGGATCTCTTTGCGAAGCCCCCCGTAATACCGCATGTCCTGTTCGTGATGCATCGCGTGGATGACCGAGCCCGCACCCAGGAACAGCAGCGCCTTAAAGAAAGCGTGCGTGAACAGGTGGAACATCGCGGGTCCATACGCCCCAACGCCTGCGGCGAAGAACATGTAGCCGAGCTGCGAGCACGTCGAATACGCGATCACGCGCTTGATATCCCACTGCGTCGTGCCGATTGTCGCGGCGAAAAAACAGGTGGCCGCGCCCACTATAGTCACCATGGTGAGCGCAATCGGCGCGGCTTCAAACATCGGCGATAGGCGGCAGACCATGAATACGCCCGCCGTCACCATAGTAGCCGCGTGGATGAGCGCGGAGACCGGCGTCGGACCCTCCATCGCGTCGGGCAACCAGGTGTGCAGGCCAAGCTGCGCGGATTTACCCATCGCGCCGATGAAGAGCAGGATGCACAGGATATCCATCGTCGGCCAGCGCACGCCCGCAAAACCGATTTCGGCCCCGCTCATCGTGGGGGCCGCTTCAAGAATCTCGGGGATCGACGTCGTCTGAAAAACGAGGAACGTGCCGAAGATGCCGAGCATAAAGCCGAGGTCACCCACACGGTTGACCACAAACGCCTTGATTGCGGCGGCGCCTGCGCTGGGCTTATGGTACCAGAACCCGATCAGCAGGTAAGACGCGAGCCCCACGCCTTCCCACCCAAAGAACATCTGCACCAGGTTATCGGCGGTCACCAGCATCAGCATCGCAAAGGTGAAAAGGGAGAGATAGGCGAAGAAGCGAGGCTGGCTCTCGTCTTCCTCCATATAGCCCCAGCTGTAGAGGTGAACGAGCGCCGAGACGCTGTTGATCACTACCAGCATGACCGCTGTCAGCGTGTCGACGCGCAGCGACCAATCGAAGGTCATCGCGCCCGATTTCACCCAGGTGAGCACCGGCACGACTTCCGCCGAAGCGGTCCCGGTCAGGAAACCGATGAAGATCGGCCAACTGAGGCCCGCCGAGAGAAAAAGCGCGCCCGTAGTGACAACCTTGGCCGGCACATTGCCAAGCATCCGGTTGCCGAACCCGGCGATGATCGCCGCGATCAGCGGCGCAAAGACGATGATCTGGATCGAATGCACGAGCGCCCTACCCCTTCATCCGGTTCACATCGTCAACCGCGATCGTGCCACGGCCACGGAAATAGATGACGAGGATAGCAAGCCCTATGGCCGCTTCGCCCGCGGCGACGGTCAGGACCAGCATCGCGAAGACCTGACCGACCAAATCCTGCATAAAGGCGCTGAACGCGACGAGGTTGATGTTCACCGCGAGCAAAATGAGCTCCACCGCCATCAGGATGACGATCACGTTCTTGCGGTTAAGGAAGATGCCCAGCACGCCCAGCACGAACAGGATCGCGCCCACGACCAGATAGTGTTCGATACCAATCGGTCCCATTAGAGCTCTACCCCCTCACCCACGGTCGGCCGCTTCATAACGGTCGCCTCTTCCGGCCGGCGCGCGATTTGCTTGCCGATGTCCTGGCGACCCCGCGCACCCGGCTTGGGCTCGCGGTGAGTCAAGACGATCGCGCCGATCATCGCGACCAGCAGGATGATCCCGGCGATTTCGAACAGAACGATGTAGCGACCATAGAGCAGCCGCCCGATCGCCTCGATATTGCTTTCACCCGCCAATGGCCCCGCGTCGTTGGCGACCGCGTTGCCGAGCTCGATCCCGCCCGCGCCATAGGCGCCTAAAGCCAGCATCAGCTCCGCCAAAAGGATCGCGGCGATGAGAATTCCGAGCGGGAAGTTCTTGATAAAGCCCGCGCGCATCGCGGCAAAATCGATATCGAGCATCATCACGACGAACAGGAACAGCACCGCGACCGCACCGACATAAACGATGACCAGCAGCATCGCGATAAACTCCGCGCCCACCAGCACCATGAGCCCCGCCGCGTTGAAGAAGGCGAGGATCAACCACAGCACCGAATGCACCGGGTTGCGTGACAGGATCACCATCACAGCACTAGCGATAACGACGCTTGCAAAAAGGTAAAAGGCGAGAGCCTGTATCATGACGATTGAGCCACTCCGCTGCCCGGCGCTGCCCGAGCCTTCAAAGTGGCGATGTGATCCCTTGTTGTCCCTCAAATCCGGCGTTCAGACCCTGTCTAATGGCCAGATTCGTCTATCCCTTGTCCGTTTCGTCGACGCCCCTAGCGATAGGGTGCATCCGCTTCAAGATTGGCCGCAATGGCCCGTTCCCATTTGTCACCGTTCGCGAGCAATTTGGCTTTGTCATAAAGCAGTTCTTCGCGCGTTTCGGTGGCGTATTCGAAGTTTGGTCCCTCAACCACCGCGTCCACTGGGCAGGCCTCCTGGCAAAAGCCGCAATAGATGCACTTCGTCATGTCGATGTCGTAGCGCGTCGTGCGTCGCGACCCATCGTCGCGCGGCTCGCTCTCAATCGTGATCGCCTGCGCGGGACACACGGCTTCGCATAGCTTGCAAGCGATGCAGCGCTCTTCACCATTGGGGTAACGGCGCAGCGCGTGCTCCCCACGAAAACGCGGGCTGAGCGGCGACTTTTCGAAGGGGTAATTGATCGTCACCTTGGGCTTGAAGAAATACTTCAAGGTCAAAGCGTGGGCCTTGAGGAATTCCCAAAGAGTGAACGATTTGAGGAGCTGAGTTGCGGTGGTCATGAACTCATAACCTCTCTGATATCGGTCATGTGGCACTGACCAGCCCAGACTGGCTCGTCTCGAACCATCCGGTCGGTGACTTTTTCTATCTTAACTTCGATCATTGCTTTTCGATCAATCGTGAACGACTTCCCATCGATACGCTTGACGATAGGAAAACCGGTTGTTGCCTGGATCTCGTATTCGAATCCATCCAGACTGAAGGTGGTGGGAATGTCATCATCGGCTTGCCGAGCCTTCAAATCACCAAAACGGCTTTCCCTATTGTCCATATCCTCTTGAAATATCTCAGGTTGCCTGATCTGGTAAGATGTGCGCGCACCAGCAAACGCTATAAGACCGTGGTGAAACTTTAGCTGTTTTTCATCGCTTGTGATTTTCCAAGGCGAAGGCATTAAAACCATTGCCTGAGTTGCATCAAAAACAGAATCCTCAAGGGCCCGTTTTGTCTGGCAACGCACAACCATCAACGGAAAGAACGGCATGGTAACGGAATCGGCATCAGGTACAGATTGAAGCGTTGCCAGAAGCGTTAGGAAGGAAAGGGTCATTTTGCAAAATGCCCAATCGCCATCAGATAGCCGCTGATCGCCGCCACAAAAAACAGACTCATCGGCAGGAAGATCTTCCAGCCAAGCCGCATCAGCTGATCATAGCGGTATCGGGGAACGGTCGCCCAGATCCAGCTGAACATGAAGAAGAATAGAAAAGTCTTGAGCAGGAACCAGACGATGCCCGGCACCCAATACAGAAACGGCAACTCAAGCGGGGGAAGCCATCCGCCAAAGAAGAGCAACGTGCACAGCGAGCACATCAAGAGGATGTTCGCATATTCGCCCAGCCAGAACAGAGCAAAGGCCATGCTTGAGTATTCGGTCTGATACCCGGCTACGAGTTCACTCTCCGCTTCAGTCAAGTCAAATGGCGCGCGCGCGGTTTCCGCCAGCGCCGAGATGAAGAACACGACGAACATCGGGAACAGCAGAGGGTGCACGAAATGCGCGTTGATAAAGCCAAGGCCAAAGCCCTTTTGGCTCATCACGATCTCGCTCATATTAAACGAGCCCACGAACAGCACCACGCATACAAGCACGAAGCCGATCGAGACCTCGTATGAGATCATCTGCGCGGCGGCGCGCATGGCCGAAAAGAACGGGTATTTGGAGTTCGACGCCCACCCGCTCATCACCACGCCGTAGACGCCGAGCGACGAGATCGCGAGGATGTAGAGCAGGCCGACATTGATGTCCGCCATCACCATGCCTTCGCTGAATGGGATCACCGCCCACGCGGCGAGCGCAACGGTGAAGGTGATGATCGGGGCAAGCAGGAAAATGCCCTTATTCGCGGCGCTGGGGATGATGGTCTCTTGCAGGAAAACCTTGAGGCCGTCCGCAAACGACTGGAGCAACCCAAACGGACCCACCACGTTGGGGCCCCGGCGCAGCATGATCGCGCCCAGCACTTTGCGGTCGACATAGATCACCATCGCCACCGCCAGCATGACGAGCAGCGAGATGATCACGATCCCGAGCACCGTCGCGATGGTCCAGGCCCATTCATAAGGCAGGCCGAGTGATTCAAAGAAGGGGGTCACAGCCGCGCCTCCATATACGTATCGAGACGTGTGAGAAGCGCCGCTGCGATCAGCAACCAACTGCCATAGAAAACGTTATCGATGATCGGGCCATCGGTGACGACCGTCGCCACAACAGCCGCGATGAAGAAGGCGATCAGAAAGTGCGGCGTAAATCGCGCGAAAAATCGGGTGAAGCCGTCGCTCA
>JBCCKJ010000164.1:0-5954 GCA_039027455.1 Pseudomonadota bacterium
ATGAAGCTGCTCGCCGAAATCTGGCCGAAAGGAAGGTGGACCGGGATCACAATCGCGGCCTTGCACAAGGACCGCTTCTCAAAATCGGATAGGTCCAGTTCTTCAAGATAAGAGTTGCGCCAGTGCGTGTTGAAGCCATGCTCGTTTACCCAGAATGGCTCACTTTCGTATCGACAGGCGCGAGGCAGCGGCGAGTGCAGGGCGAGACGGTGGTCCTCCCACCAACGAGCCCCATCATCGAGCCAGCGAAAAATGTCGGCGTTCAGAATGGTGCCGTCAGCGTCAACCATCGGTTCCTTGGAAGAGATATCGTCGCATACCGCGACCTGCATCCCGCGCTCCTGCGCGATCCGCGCCAGCGTTTGCGCGGCGTCGTGAATGTCCTCGGTGCAGCCGATCGTGACCTGCTCGAGCAGCTGCTCGATGGATTCCTTACCCTGAGGTGTGCGAAGCTCTACGACATTGGTGGCCATTGTTTGGCTCACTCCTCTCCTATTTATCCCGATTCCCACTCTAACCCATTTTTTTAAAAATGCCTCATACTTTACGCAGGGGAATCCGGGCAAAACGGCTGCTAGGGACGATTTTTGCAGGTTCAGGCGAGAAAATCCGCCCCTGAGCGTCTGGTTTAACCGAAGGAGTCCGGCATGTGGGTTGGTGAGAATTTCGGCGTTGCGCTCAAAGCGCTCGCTGGAGCGATCGAACCCAATCGCCCCGCCATCGTCCACGGCGAGCGGATTCTGACTTGGGGCGAGCTTGATACGAAGACGGATTCTATCGCCGCTGCCTTACGGGCTCGCGGCTTGAGGCAGGGCGATATTGCCGGGCAAATGCTCCGCAACACGCCCGACTATCTGCTTGCCTACTTCGGCTGCGTGAAAGCCGGTGTGACGCCGGTGAACATCAACTACCACTACAAAGCGCGTGAGTTGGAAGACATCTTTGAGCGCTTTGGCCTCAAAGCTCTCTTCACCGAAAGCGATTTCGCCGATGCGGGAGCGGCGGCGTTGTCCTCCGATGCCGTGTGCATCGACGTTGCTGGTTCCGATTGGGCGGCGATGCAGGCCCAAGACGTCCCCGATGACTTCGCCATTCACGACGATCCGCACGCGCTTTTCCTGACCGCTACGGGTGGAACAACGGGAATGCCCAAGGCGGTGATGTGGCCTATGATCGAAGCGTGGCAGGCCTTCAGCGTTTCAGTCTGGCAAAAGGGGCTAGCGCCGCCGTTTGTCGCCGCGTCGCTGGACGAACAAGTGGCTGAAGCGGCGCGGATTATCCCCGACCACCCTGAAAGCGCCTCGCCGCTCCTTTTGCTCAGCCCGCTCATGCATGGGGCAGGGCAATTCACCGGCGTTATTCACCTGCTGAAAGGCGGGACACTGGCGCTGCTCCCATCGGACAAATTCGACGCTGACCTCGCCATCGATGAAGTCGCGCGCCTTGGGGCACGTGGTATGTTTATTGTCGGAGACGCGTTCGCCTTGCCGATTGCCGACCGGCTCGATGCGCGCACCGATAGCGCTGAGGCGATGAAAACGCTGCGCAACGTGACGAGTTCAGGAGCGATCTTTTCTGCGGACCTTAAACAGCGCCTTTTGAAGCACGCGCCGCATCTTATGATTGTGGACGCGCTTGGGTCGAGCGAGAGTTCGGGCACCGCCGTTGTCATCACCACCGCGGCTGGATCGACGGGTGGGGGCAAGTTCTCCGCGCTTCCGGGGCGAGAGACCAAGCTGTTCGACGAGAACCTGAACGAAATCGCGCCGGGCAGCGAAGGCGTTGGGATCGTTGCGCGCACCGGCCCGCTACCGCTGGGCTATTTGGGCGAGGACGAAAAGAACGCTCAGACTTTCCCAGTCATAGGTGGCAAGAGATGGCTTATGACCGGCGACCGCGCGCGTTGGGCGGCGGACGGCTCGTTGGAGTTCATTGGTCGCGATAATCTGTGCATCAACACAGGGGGCGAAAAGGTCTTTCCCGAAGAGGTCGAAAGTGTGCTGGCCGAGCACGCTGGCGTGCACGACGCGCGGGTTGTGAGCGTGCCCGATCCCCGCTTTGGTCGAAAAGTGGTCGCCGTTGTCGAGCCTGAAGTTGGCCATGCGGACGATCTGACAGAGCAGCTGGATGCACACGCAAGGGCTGGACTGGCCGGGTACAAGATCCCGCGCCTATATGTGTTCACTCAATCAAGTCTGAGGCTGAACAACGGCAAGCCCGATTATAAGACCGCGCAGCGCCTAGCCGATGAGGCGGTGGCCTGAACGCCCACGCAGAAACCTAACCTGTGGTGCGATCCGCTTTATCCTTGGCGTTGGTGCCTTTGATCATGGCGCGCATCTGCTCCCACTCGGCGTCACCCAGACCTTGAAGCATGGGGTAGAACGTGCCGCCATTGGCCTGATACCCGGCGCCGTCGATCGCAATCGTCTGACCGTTCACGTATTCCGCACCGGGCCCCATAAGGAACACGGCGAGATTGCCCATCTCGTGCATTTCGCCCGCGCGGCCCATGGGGTTCATATCGTTGCCGGAGTTTCCGCCGCTTCCGCCAGGGTGCAGCCGCGCGCTCATGCCCTTGGTGGGAAAGAGACCGGGATTGATCGCGTTGAAGCGCAGACCATAGCGTCCCCACTCCGTAGCCAAGCTTTGCGTCATGGCGTTGATCGCGGTTTTTGACATCGCGCTGGGCACCACAAAGGCGCTGCCCGACCAGACCCAAGTGGTCAGGATGGATAGGAAGCTCGCTTTCTTACCCTCCGCGATCAGACGCTTTCCGATGTCGAGAGTGACGTAGAAGGTGCCGCGCATCACGATATCGGCGATCGCGTTGAAGCCGTTCACGGACAGATCTTCGGTCCGACTGATAAAGTTACCCGCGGCGTTGTTGACCACACCGGTCAGCGCGCCGCCATCGGCCCAGATCGCATCCACCATAGCGTGGATCGCGTCGGGGTCGCGGATGTCGCACGCATGGGCGACGACTTTGCCGCCGTGCTTTTCCATCAGCTCAGTCGCGCATTCGTCCAGCTTGTTCTGACGCCGCCCGCAGATGTAGACGGTTGCGCCCAGTTTCAGGAACGCTTCGGCCATTTCCTTGCCAAGGCCCGTGCCCCCGCCCGTGACCAAGATCCGGGCGCTGTACATCAGGCCTTCGCGGAACATCAGCTTTGATACATCCATAAATCAGCATTCCCTTGGTTGGTCGGCATGGCCCGCTGCCGCCGCGCTTCGATTGTGGAGCGGCCAAATGGCTATCACGATCGTGTGTGGGGGGTCAGAGGCCCAGAACCGTCTTCGCGATGATGTTTTTCTGCACTTCGTCCGAGCCGCCAAAAATGGTCGCCGCGCGGTTGTTGAGGTAACGCCCCATCGCGGTTTGCGCCATCTCGCTGCCGATGGGCTCGGGGCTTTCATTCCCGTAAAGCGGGCGCTCAAGCGGCAATTGCAACGCATCCGTGCCCAGCAGATTGACCCGCAGGGTATCAACTTCCTGGCCGATATTGGACGCAAGCAATTTGACCAGCGAGGTTTGCGGTCCGGGCGCACGCCCCTTGGCGAGTTCCGCCAATATCCGCAGCTCGGTAAACTCAAGCGCTTCCGCGTCCAGCCTTGCGCGCGCCAAGCGGTCGCGAAAGCGCGGATCGTGGGCGATCGCGCCGTTAACGCCGGAAGGCTGCGATTGCGCCAGTTCGGCAAGCGTATCGATCGACTGCAACAGTCGCGGTGCGTGGCACGACCCGCCGCGCTCGTTCTCCAGCAGGAACTTGGCGATGCTCCAGCCTTGCCCTTCTTCGCCGATGCGATTGTCGACATGGCTTTTAGCATCGCTGAAGAAAACGGCGTTGACTTCGTGGTCGCCCGACATCGAATGGATTGGCGACACTTCAACACCGTCTTGATCCATAGGTATCAAGAGGAAGGTGATCCCGGCTTGCGGGCGAACGTCGGCGTTGGTGCGAACCAGCGCGAAAATCCAGTTGGCGTGGTGGGCGTGCGTGGTCCAGATTTTGGAGCCGTTTACGACATACTCGTCGCCGTCCAGCCGAGCTGAAGTCTTAAGGCTGGCGAGATCGGATCCGCTCCCAGGCTCCGAATACCCTTGGCACCAATAGTCCTCGCCCGAGAGGATGCGCGGCAAAAAGCGCGCTTTTTGCTCCGGCGTGCCAAACGCGCAAATGACCGGGCCGACAAGCTTCAGGGCCAAAACCGGAAGGCTGGGCGCACCGGCGAGCGCGCTTTCCTTATCAAAGATAAAGCGCTGGGTCGGCGTCCAACCGGTGCCGCCGTCTTCCTTGGGCCAGTGCGGAGCGACCCACCCTTGCTCAAAGAGGATCCGGTGCCATTCCATCCCGATATCGGGCTCGACAAAGACGCCGGGGGTCCGCCGCGCGCCGTCGCGCAGACGCTGCGGCAGCTTTTCCGCGAGAAAGGTCCGCACCTCTTCGCGAAACGCGGTGTCTTCGGGTGAGAAGTCCATATCCATATCGTCAAACGATCCTATTGCGCGGGCTCAAGCGCGTCTTCGCGCATCGCCCACAATATGGAACGACGCAGCATGTCGTAGAAAACATCGTAGTTCCAAGCGCACATTTCCTTGTGCGGGTAAAAGTCGGCCATCCCCGGGAGGTCATAGTGTCCCCTGCAATGGCCGAGGATATTGTACACGATTTCCCCTTTGCCGACATCGCGGGTGTAAAGGATCGGCACCTTGGTTTCGGGCCAGTCGGAATCGACGAAACCGGTGGCTTCCCCTTCAAACGTAGTCTGCATCAATACGTTGATATCGTTGGTGATCTTTGTGATGTAAAGCTCATCCACCACTTCGAAATTGGTGATGCCGCGCGTCAATTCATGATCGCCATCGACGACTTCGACCTCAAACGGCCCGATTGGCGGGTGCGCTTTGAATTGCGTGCCGAGCAATTCCATAAAGCCGGTCGTGTCATCGGGCGCGTCCACCAAACCGTCTTCTCGAAACGCGAGGATTGAGTTGGTGCCGTGCAGTGCCAAATACTTCCCGCCGCCCTCGATCCAAGCCTTTAGGTAATCGGCTTGTTCTTTGGTGGGCACTTCATCGACCGTGTAGGTGATCAGGAAACGGCATTGCTCGAGCCGCTCCAGCCCCGAAAAATCGCACGCCACCGTGGTTCGGATACGCGGATGCTCGGCCAGCAGCTTGAGGATCTCGATCCGCGGCGTATCCATATCGTGGTACTTGCCGCCGATGATGAAATGCGCGTCGATGCGTTCACTGGTGGTTTCGCTCATGGCGCCTAGCTCCTTATCGATCCGCCGCCATCAACCGTGAAGTCGCATCCCGTGGTAAAGCTCGCTTCATCGCTGGCCAGGAACACGACCGCTTTGGCGACTTCTTCGGGTTCGCCAATCCGGTTCATCGGATGGGTGGCGGCAAAGTTGGTTTCGATATTCTCTGGCGTGTCGGCGCCCGAGTATTTGTAGCGATCGTACATCGGTGTGCGGATCGCCCCCGGGTGCACCATGTTGGCGCGGATCGGCAGGCCGCGCTCCGCCAAGTCCAGCGCTATCGAGCGGGTGAGACCCAGCAGCCCCGCTTTGGACGCCGAATAAGCCGCCACGAACGCCGCCGCGCGCATCGCGATCATCGAACCGATATTGACGATCGCGCCTGGTTCGCCGCTTGCCTCCATCGCTGGGATAGCGGCCCGGCATCCGAAGAAAGGCCCGTTCAAATTGATGTCGATGGTGCGGTTCCAGCTGTCGAGATCAACCTCAGTCACAATTCCGGGTTCGGAAATGCCCGCCACGTTGCACAGCACGTTGAGCTTACCGAACCGCTCTTGCGCCGTTTTGACGGCCGCGTGCCATTGATCAAGATCGCGGACGTCCAGCTCGAACGCTTCCGCGTTTTCGCCCAATTCGTCCGCAAAGGCCTTGGCCTTGTCGATCTGAACATCGCACAAAAGCACTTG
>JBCCKJ010000165.1:0-5938 GCA_039027455.1 Pseudomonadota bacterium
ACGACAAGCATCGCCACGCTGAGCATAACAACGCCGATGGAGATACTGGCGACCAGCGCGATGAACGCTTCCCCCTTACCCGGCCAGAGGTAGCGCTTGGCGATCATGCGTTCGAAAGGAGAGAGCATCAGCACCCGTTGCAAGTCGAAATCATCAAGTGGACGTGCGAGCGCGCGCCTGAACGCAGGCTTTAGAAGTCCGCTGGACGCCATACAATATTTAGCGGCGTCTTCGCTGTGCGTAAGGCGTCGTTTGAAAATCGAAAAACGATGCCGAAGAACGTGCGGAATATGGGCGCCACAACCCTTGTAATTGAGCCGTAACATCGCCATTGACGCATCCAATCATTCCACACTCAGCAGCGCGCAGGTCCGATTGATGAGCGACTCGTCCAACGGCTTCGACCCCGATGAAGATAAGCTGCGCGAGGAGTGCGGCGTCTTTGGAATGAGCGGCATTGACGACGCGGCCAACTTCGTCGCTCTCGGCCTTCACGCCCTCCAACATCGCGGTCAGGAAGCCGGCGGCATCGTGTCTTACAGCGAGGCCGATGGCTTTCAGTCGGCCCGCAAATTTGGCTACGTTCGCGACAACTTCACCCGCGCCAGCGTGATGGCCCATCTTCCCGGGCCGATCGCGATTGGCCACGTGCGCTATTCTACCTCTGGTTCCAAAGGCGCCACCGCCATTCGCGACGTGCAACCCTTTTTCGGCGAATTCTCCATGGGAGGCGCGGCCATCGCGCATAATGGTAACCTCACCAACGCGCGGGCGCTGCGCAAAGACCTGGTTGAGCGCGGTGCCATCTTCCAGAGCTCTTCGGACACCGAATGCATCATTCATCTGATGGCGCGGTCGTTTGGCAAAACGATCCCTGATCGGATGAAAGACGCGCTGCGCCAGGTGGAAGGCGCGTTTTCGATTGTCGCCATGACGCGCTCAAAGCTGATCGGCGTGCGCGATCCCTTGGGTATTCGCCCCTTGGTTCTGGGCAAACTCAAAGACGCGTATGTCCTCTCGTCCGAGACGTGCGGGCTCGACATCATCGGCGC
This sequence comes from Pseudomonadota bacterium, assembly GCA_039027455.1. Lineage (GTDB taxonomy): Bacteria > Pseudomonadota > Alphaproteobacteria > Sphingomonadales > Sphingomonadaceae > Erythrobacter. Next base: position 1,053 of record JBCCKJ010000165.1, read on the forward strand.
CAAGTTTGTTCGCGAAGTCGAACCGGGCGAAATGGTTGTCGTTACACAAGGGCGCGTCGACAGCCATCGGCCATTCGAGCCTGTGCGCCCTCGCCCGTGCATCTTCGAATACGTCTATTTCAGCCGACCGGATTCGATCATCGGCGGAAAATCGGTGTACGAAGTGCGCCGCGAGATCGGAAAACAACTCGCGATCGAGGCCCCTGTAGAAGCCGATATGGTGTGCCCCGTCCCTGACAGCGGGACGCCAGCAGCCATCGGGTTTGCGCAGCAGTCGGGCATACCCTTCGAGATGGGCATCGTTCGCAACCAGTATGTGGGCCGCACCTTTATCGAGCCCACGGCGCAGATCCGCGACATGGGCGTGCGTTTGAAGCTCAACGTCAACCGGTCCTTGATGCGCGGCAAACGTGTCGTGCTGGTCGATGACAGCGTTGTGCGCGGCACCACCTCTCGCAAAATCAAGGACATGGTGCTCGAAGCGGGTGCGAGCGAAGTGCACTTCCGCGTCGCCAGCCCGCCAACCATGTGGCCCGATTTCTACGGCGTCGATATGCCCACAAGGGGCGAACTGCTGGCGGCGCAAATGTCCGAAGAGGAAATGCGCGCGTTTGTAGGCGTCGAATCGCTCCGCTTTATCTCGATAGACGGTCTGTATCGGGCTGTGGGCGAAGACATGGGCCGGGATGAAAACGCGCCAAAGTATCACGATGCGGTGTTCACCGGCGATTATCCCACGCCTCTGACCGACCAGGACATAGCCCGAGCCGAAGCCGCCCAACTCTCCCTCGCCATTGAAAGTCAAAGCGAAACATGAGCGATAAGCCGCTAACGGGCCGCACGGCCCTGGTGACCGGAGCAAGCCGCGGGATTGGCGCCGCCACGGCGCAAGCGCTGGCGACAGCCGGGGCGCATGTCATCCTCGTCTCCCGCAAGGTGAAGCCTCTCGAGGCGATTGAGGACACGATCCACGAAGCGGGTGGCACCTCAACAATCGCGCCGGTTGATTTAACCGAAGCCGATTCCGTCTCGCGCCTGGCCTCGGCCATATCCGGGCGTTGGGATACGCTCGATATTCTCGTTATATCAGCGGCTTATCTTCCAGAGCTCGCACCGCTTTCACAAGTTGAGCCTAAGCAGTTCAACCAAGCTATGATGACCAATGTCGTCGCCACACAGGCGCTTCTGGCCAACTTCGACGCCATGCTGCGCCGCTCGAAAAACGGGCGTGTTGTCGGCCTAACCAGCAGCGTGGGCGCCTCACCGCGTCCGTTTTGGGGCGCTTATGGCGCGAGCAAGGCGGCCTTTGACAACCTTTTGGCGACCTACTTCGCCGAGGTGGAGCGGTTGAGCCCAGTGCGCGTGGCCATCGTCGATCCGGGGGCCACGAGGACGGACATGCGCGCTCGCGCCTATCCGGGGGAGAAACCGCAGGATGTGAAACCGGCGGATGTCGTCGGTGATCGGATCGCGCAGCTTCTGATTGAAGACTTCGAAGGTCTCCATCGCGAACGCATCGACTGACATCGGCTGCCGGAGACCGCATCCGGTCTTTCCCCTACCCCTTCGGAAAAAAACTTTAAGCAAACCGCTCGTTAACCGGTTTTCGCTATCAGGCGTAAAGGGCGAGTGGTGTTTGTGAGCGTCGACCAAACGCTAATCAGACCACTGGCAAGAGACCAACAGCTACTGGTATGAGAGCACAAAGGCGATGCCGACGGAAACAGACAAGTACGACCTAGCCGCGCAGGAAGATCGCTGCGCGCCGCGAACAAAGCTCACAATCCCTGCGACTCTGCGCGCGTCCGGTGGTCGTGCGTTCCAGAGCGTTGTGCATGATTTGTCGATCTCGGGCTTTTCAGCCGCGTCGATCAACCGCATGCACGAAGGTCAGGTGTGCTGGCTCACACTCCCCGGGCTTGAGGCGCTTCAAAGCGAAGTCGTGTGGTGGGACAACTGCATCGTGGGCTGCGCGTTCAACGAACTGCTTAGCCCCATCGTCCATGACAACATTTTGCAGCGTTATTCCAACACCGGGATCGTGCGTCCGATGACGTAAGCCACATAGGCTGCCTTGGGTTTATCCCCCCGAGGCGGCGATCTTTGCGGCAACTGTACCCCAGGCGGTGCGGTTGTTGTCGCTTGTTGCGGTCGGCCAGTTGCTCAGCACGGTCAGCACCAAGCCCTGCGACGGCACAAGTGTGATCGACTGACCGAAAATTCCCTGCGCTCCGTAATTGCCGCCGGGATAGGTCCACCACTGATAGCCATAGCCGAAGCCGCCGTTGCCAAAGTCAACAGCTGGCGCGCCCGCTTCGGCGAACCAGCCTTGAGGCACGCTCAAGGTGCCATCAGCGCCCTTCCCCTCGTTGAGAACGAACACGCCCATGCGCGTGTAGTCGCCTAGGGTAAGCGAGAGGCAGCAGCCCCCGATATTGCCGCCGCGCGGGTCAACCATCCAGAACAGTCCGTTCTCAAAACCAGCGGGCTCAACGATTTTCTCTTGCGCGTATTCGGCGAGCGGAAGGCCGACCGCGTTTTCGACGAGCAGACCAATGAGATTGGTTTCGCCGGTCTTGTAGTTGAACTTGGCGCCCGGTTCCGCATCGCGTCCCAGTCGCTTCATCTGCTCGACAATGGCGTTGGGACCGTATTCGAGGACGTATTTGTTCATTTGAGCCACGTCGCTGTTGGGATCGGTGTAATCTTCATTCCAGGCGACACCGCTCGTCATCGTGGCCACTTGCTTGACCGTGACGCCCTCGTAGGACGAGCCCTTCAGGTCCGGAATGTACTGGGTCACCGGGTCTTCGAGACTCCCGATGAAACCATCGGCAATCGCCGCACCAAGCAGTGTGGAGGTGAAGCTCTTGGCGACCGAAAAACTCGTCCAGCGCTGGTCTGGTCCAAAATCGAGGCCGTAGCCTTCAAAGCGAACTTTGCCCTTTTGCCACACCATAACCCCCGCCGCGTTCGTCTTGGTCATGGTCTCGCGGATCTCGGCGACAATCGCATCAGGCAGCGCATCGCCTTCGACGAGTTCGCTTGCGGTCGTCGCGGCGGGCACTTCGTGTCCAGCGAACCACTTTTCCATCTCGCGAAAACGCTGGGTGCGCGTGGCGTCGTCCCAAAAGAGAACCTGAAGCTCAGCCTGATCCTCGACCGGCGGCGGGAGAAGCCGTACTTCGCCAAGCTCAGGCTGCGCGCTGGCAACGCCATTCGCCGTCGACCCTGTGCACGCCGTCACCGCCAGCGCCGCCGCTCCGGCCATGGCCCAATTCATATGCTTCATACCCATACCCCTCTCCCTTGGTTTTCAGTGTATCCGTGGCGCTATTCTTTCGTCAGCGTCACTTGATGCACGTTGAGGTTACGACAGCGAAACCCCGCCTCGCAATAGGATAGATAATACCGCCAAAGCTCGACAAAGCGCGAGTCAAACTCCGCTGGCAGGCTTCGATTGGCGGCGGCCCGGTCAAACCGCTCGCGCCAAATCCTGAGCGTTTCAGCGTAATCGAGGCCGAAATCCAGTTGATCGTTCCACGCCAGCCCACGGCTCTCGGCCAAAGCGCGAAATTCGCTCGTCTTTATGAGCAGCCCGCCTGGAAAAATGTACGCCTGGATGAACTCGGCGGCGTTGGCGTAATCCTCAAAAAGGTCGTCGGCCATCGAAATGAACTGGATCGCCGCCCGTCCACCGGGCTTTAAAGATCGGGCGATGACGTCCATGAAACTCGGCCAATATTGGCGGCCGAGAGCTTCGACCATCTCCACGCAGGCGATCGCGTCAAACATGCCGTCGACGTCGCGATAGTCGCGCTTTTCAAAGCGAATCTCGGGGGAACGGTTGGCCCTCGCAAAGGAAAGCTGCTGATCAGAGAGGCTAATGGCTGTCACCTGCGCGCCCGTCTGAGACAGCTCTTGCGACAAAGCGCCCCAACCGCAGCCAATCTCCAAAACGGTTTTGGGCTTGCCGAGCCGCCCTACAATAGCGCGAGCCTTTGCGCGTTGCGCGGTCTCCAAATCGTTAGAGCTACCATGCTCGGCGAGACCGATCGCGCTGGAATACGCCATCGTCGGATCAAGCCACTGCGCGTAGAAATCGTTACCAATGTCGTAGTGCGCCGAAATGTTGCGTTCCGACCCGTTGCGATTGTTACGATTCAAGCCGTGCGCAAGGTTTGCCAGCCATCGGAACGGCCCCGAAGGCCTCGCTGTCTGTCCCAGGCTTCGCGCGTTGTCCCCCATGACCGCGAACAGCGCGACCATATCGTCGGACACCCACTCACCCGCTTCATAGGCCTGATACCAGCCAATCGAGCCACTCGTGATGAGCCGGAGCAGAGCCCGCCAATCCTTCAGATCGATCCGGGCGTCAAAGCCGGGCGAACGACCTCCAAGCAACCGCGTTGTCCCATCGGGAAGCCGCGCTAGCATTGAGCCGCGCTCGAGCCCTTTGTCGACCGTATCGATAATCTTGCCAAAACCCGGCGCAAATAGCTTGGAAAAGGCACCCGGAGCGTGAGCAAAGCGGTCTCCCGCGCTCAGCAAATCGCCACCTCTCGGGCCGGTCGGAACGCTCGGTGCGGACATGAGCGCGGTCATAGTCCTGCGAGCCTTGGAGGGGCAAGCGCCGCGCGAGGGCTCTACCCTTCTTTCATCGCCTTATAGGCCGCCAGCGCGCGTTCCCGGGCGGCGCGGTGCGCAATCATCTTGGGCGGATAGGCCTTGGGCAGGCGTCCGAACTCTTCGGGATCGTGGACATAGGGTTCGTCGAGGTCCTTGAGCTCGGGCACGTATTTGCGGATGTAGGCCGCCGCGTCGAACTTCTCCGACTGGCTTAGCGGGGCCATGATCCGGCTGAACATGTTGGAATCGACGCCCGT
>JBCCKJ010000166.1:0-5930 GCA_039027455.1 Pseudomonadota bacterium
CTCGAGAATTTCCGCCCCGGCACGCTGGAACGCTGGAATCTGGGCTGGGACGATCTGCACGCGATCAACAAGGCGCTGATCATGATCCGCGTCTCGGGCTACGGCCAAAGCGGACCCTATTCAAGCCGCGCGGGCTATGGCGGCATTGGCGAAGCGATGGGCGGCATGCGCTACATCGCGGGCGAACCCGACCGCCCACCAAGCCGCGCTGGCCTTTCGATCGGGGACTCGCTCGCCGCGACCTACGCCTGCCTTGGCGCGCTGATGGCGCTCAACCACCGGCACCGGACGGGCGAGGGGCAAGTCGTCGATTCCGCTATTTACGAAGCGGTTCTGGCGATGATGGAATCGACCGTGTCGGAATACACCGTCACCGGCCATATTCGCGAGCGTACGGGGTCGATCCTGCCCAAAATCGCGCCTTCCAACGTCTATCCGACCAAGGATGGCAGCGTGCTGGTAGCGGGCAATCAGGACAGTGTGTGGAAGCGCATGTCGGCGATGATGGGCATGGCCGAACTGGGCGATGATCCCCGCTACAACAGCCATGTCGCGCGCGGTGAGCGTCAGACCGAGCTCGACGATCTGATTGGCGACTGGACGCAGAATTACACCAGCGTCGAAGTGCTTGATATGTGCGAAGAACACGGCGTCCCGGCGGGCAATATCTACCGCGCGCCCGAAATGCTCGCTGATCCCCATTTCGAAGCGCGCGAGGCGATCATCGAACGCGATCACCCGCGCCATGAAAACTTCAAGATGCAAAACGTCGCGCCCAAGCTTTCCGCCACGCCCGGCCATGTCGAAACGGTCGGGCCGGACTTGGGTGAGCATAACGAGCTGATTTACGGCGAGCTTCTCGGCATGGACAGCGCCACGATGGCCGACCTAGAAGAGCGCGGGATCATATAACTCGCAGGCTATTCCGCGGCGCAATCGAGCTGCTGTTCGCTCATGGCTTCGGCGAAGACATGGAAGGCGCGGCGCAAATGGCTGCCCATCACCGCGCGCGCCCAGTTGGGATCGCGCGCCCGGAATGCGGCGATCAATTCGTCGTGATCGCGCGCGGATTGTTTGAGATCTTCAATTGAGTAGCCGCGCGCGGTGCGCAGGACGACAGGCTGCTCCACCAGCATCGCCAGCACCTGCGTGAGGCGCGGGGAGGCGGCGGCCTGCGTCACTTCTTCGTGAAAGCGCCGATTGGCGTCGAGAAAGCTCGCAATATCGGGTTCGGCCAGCGCCACCGCTTCGTGCAGCTTCGCGTTGATCTGGGCCAATGTGTCGATCTGATCTGCGTTTAGTCGCAAGGCCGCGCGTTCAGCTGCATGCCCTTCAAGCATTTGGCGCAGCGTGAACATCTCATCGATTTCATCCTGCCCCCAGTCGGGCACTACGATCCGGTTGGTCTTGGTGCGCATCAGCAAGAGCTCGCGCTCCAGCCGGCGCACCGCCTCGCGCACGGGGGTGCGGCTTACCCCAGCGATTTCCGACAGTTTCTCTTCCGTAATCCGGTCTCCCGGATGCGCGCCGCCCGCCAGCAGAAAATGCCGGATCTTTTCGTAAGCGGTGTCGGATGCGGTGCTCATGGGAAGTCGTCAGTCGAGCCTCAAAGGGGACACAGAGGGGGTTATAACCGATTTAGGGCCGCTTAAGCCGAACAATACCCTGCCAAGCGTGGCCCAAAAACATCAAAAGCGACCCGGTAGGATTGCAATTTTTGCGGCGTATCAATTTTTCTTGACGAGAGCAAATTGTATACAATAAGTGCGCTTTCCACGAGAAAGCGACAGTTTTGTGTCTACGCTTCGCCCCGGCGGCTGACTTGGGATCCAGCCGACGTTCGAAGCAAGGCAACCCAAGCCGGACTGGCGTGATCGAGAGAGCAGAGCGCTGGGGGCACCAGGCTGCGAGCGCTTAAATCACCAGGGGGTGAGCGGGAACCTGCGCGATACGATGCAGGCGCAATCCTCCGACCTTGTGAGGAATCCCTAATGAAGAAACAGGCCCAGTCCCTTCTCGCTTCAAGCGTCGCGTTTGGAGCGTTGGTCGTCGCAACCCCCGCCTTGGCCCAAGACGCTGAAGCCAGCGCACCCGAAGCCGAAGATGACGGCGCGATTATCGTGACCGCGCGGCGCCAATCGGAAACGCTGGCCGAAGTACCAGCCGCGGTCACCGTCTTCACCGAGAGCACGCTTCGCGCCGCCGGGATCGAACGGGCTGATGATTTCGTACAGCTGACGCCCGGCGTCACGATCGTCACAGGCACCGCCGAAGCGGGCGACACGCAAATCAATATTCGCGGGATCAACGGCGCGCGCGACGCGGAAAGCTCAGTGGCGCTTGTCGTGGACGGCATTCTCAAGACCAACACCGCCCAGCTCAACCAGCAGCAGGGTACGCTGCGCCAGATCGAAATTCTCAAGGGACCGCAAGGCGCGCTCTATGGCCGCAACGCGGCCGCGGGCGCGATCGTGATCCAAACCGCTAAGCCGGGCGATGTCATGGAAGGACGTGTCCTTGCCTCGGCGGCGGAAGACAACACCTATCAGCTCAACGGATATGTCTCGACGCCGCTCAACGACACGATGGGTCTTGTGGTTTCGGGCAGCTACTTCACGACCGACGGGTTCTTTTTCAACCGCTTCCTCGATGACAATGTGGTCGACGATCAGGAAATCTGGTCGGTCGATGGGCGCTTTGTGGCGGAGCTTGGCCCAGACACCGAACTGGACCTGAAAGCGCGTTATGCGGACCTTCAGGGCGCCTCGATCAATTTCAACGCTTCGTTCCAATTGCCCAATTTTGCGGGCGTCGATCCTGCGTTTTTCGAGGACGTGAACGAGCACCCGTTCGACTATTATTCAAACATTCGCCCGGTTAACGAGCAGCAGACCTTCGAGGCTTCCGCCTTGATCCGACACGAGATGGAGAGCCTGACTCTTACCGCGTGGGCGCTTTACAGCGACGTCGATCAGCTGTTGATCGCGGATGGCACCTCGGCGGACTTTGCCCGCTTCACCTTCCCCGGAGCCACCCCCGCTTCGGTAGCGGCGTCGAACGCGTGTTTCGCTTCCACAGCCGAGCTCACCGGCTTCCCGCTCAACGCGCCAACCTTTATCGGCAACGTGCCAACGCCCTTCATCTTCGATCCGGTAAACGGGTCGACCTTTGGCGCGTACAGCCCAACCACATGCGATGGCACGCAACTGCAAATCCGCAACCAAAGCGACTTCAGCGCGGAAGTGCGGCTGGCATCCAATAATGGTGGTCCCGTCGAATGGCAGATCGGTGCTTACTATCTTCAGATTGACCGCGAAGTGGGAGTCAGCATCGGGGCCGATTTGGGTCTGGGTGTGAGTCGCGAGCTCTTCAACCCGGCGGACTCGTTCAACCCGACCTCGCAGCTGTTCAACGATGATTTTTCGACCGACGTTTACGCGGGCTTCGCTTCGGTCGATTGGGATGTCAGCGATCGGCTCACTGTCGGGTTTGCCGGGCGGTTTGATGTCGAAAAACGCCGCGTCTCGAGCCTTGTCCCCAACAACGCGACCGATCCGTTCACTGGTGGTCCGATTAATCCGGGGCAGGCCTTTGGGCAGATCCCCGATCAATCCGAGACATTCCAGCAATTCCAGCCCAAGGTGTCTTTGAGCTACGCCGCTTCGGACGACGTCAATCTCTACGCCAACTGGGGCATCGGCTTTAAATCGGGCGGGTTCAACAATCAGGGGTCAGCCGCGATTGTGGATCAGAACTTCAACCAGTTCATCGGCACCAATGTCCTGATTGAAGATCAATACCGCAAAGAAACCTCGTCCGCGTTCGAAGCGGGTGTGAAAGGCCAGCTTTTGGACGGCGCGATTACTTTCGATCTGGCGGGTTACTACACCGAGATCGACGATCTGCAGTTCTTCGAATTCTTCGTCGGTGCGTTCGGCCTGCTGCGCGTGGTCTCGAACATCGACGAGGTGGAGATCTATGGGGCCGAGCTCAACCTGACCGCGGAAATTCTCGACGGCTGGACGGTCTATGGTTCGGCCAACGTCACCGAAAGCGAGATCAAGGCGAACTCTTCGCGCCCGGTCACAGTCGGAAACGAGTCTCCCTACACCGCCGATTACACGATCAATGTCGGCACGCAGTTCGATCTGCCGGTGACCAACACCGTCGATTTCGTCGCGCGCGCGGATTACCGCATTACCGGCCCGACATGGTTCCACACGGTGCAGGATGACACTTCGCCAACCTTGTTCAGCGGCTTGCTGCCGGGTTCGGCGCTGATGCTGCCGGGCTTTGTCGGTGACGCGGACTATTCGATCACACAGCGCGATGAGTTTGGCGTGCTTGATATGCGGGTGGGTGTTGAGATTGACGATCGCTTCACGGTTATCGCCTTTGCCGAAAACCTTACGAACGAGCAGTATCTCAACGAGGTGATCCCCGCGATTGAGTTTGGCGGTTCGTTCATCTCGCCGGGCGGTCTGCGCCGCTTCGGCGTTGAAGTGGTCTATGACTTTTAAGTTCGTTTCGCGCTAAGGCGTCGCGATGAGCGAGGATCTGAACGCGAGCTATTCGGGCGTGTATGAGGGCAGGATCGGGTTGGGAAAGAACCCGGCCCTGATCCTTATCGACTTTGTGGCGGCTTACTTTGAGCCGGACAGTCCGCTCTACGCAGGGGTAGATGATGCTCTTGCGGCGGCGCTTTCGCTTCGCGATGCGGCGCGCGAGGCGGGGGTTCCGGTGATCTACACTAACGTGGTCTATCACCCTTCGCTGAAAGACGGTGGGCGCTTTGCTCAAAAGGTCGCGCCGCTCGCGGGATTTGCTCAGGGGCATCCCTATGGCGCGTGGGCGCCCGGTCTTGAACCGGCGGAAGATGAGCTGGTGATTTCAAAGCAGTATCCCAGCGCCTTTTTCGGCACGTCTTTGGCATCGACGCTGACGGCGGCGGGGCATGACAGCTTGCTCATTACCGGCTTGACCACGAGCGGGTGCATCCGGGCCACCTGCGTCGATTGCTGTAGCCACGGCTTCATTCCCATTGTGGTCGAAGAGGCTGTGGGCGATCGCCACGAAGATCCGCACCGCGCCAATCTGTTCGATATGAACGCCAAGTATGGCGATGTGGTGAGCCTCTCCGAAGCGATCGCCTCTTTGCAGGGCTAGAGGTTCGTCGCGACGGCTAGGCAAGCACCTCGCTCAGTAACGGGTTGGGAAAGCGTCGCCGGATTGTCACCGCCCAGAAGATCTCATGCAGATCCTCCAACCGGCACAACTCGACCAACGATCCCGCCTCCAGCTCATCCCGCACAACGATCGGCGGGATAACAGCGACGCCGACATCGGCCCGGGTCAAAAGCCGCAGCATCGCCATATCGTCCGCTTCTGCAGCGATGCGGGGCACGATACCGTGGCGATCAAGCCCGTGCCGTTCAATCAAAGCGTCGAACCCAGCCCTTAGCGAGGTTTCCGGCGTCGGCAGGATGAGCGGGTGTTTACGGATCAGATCGACCACCGATTGCCGCGTGGCGGAGGCGCGGTTGGGGGCTCCAACGAGGCTGATCGGTTGATCGTCGAGGCGGCTGACAAGATAGGGGCTGCCCGCGTCGCGCGCTGGGCTGAGATTGGTCAGCACCACGTCGAGGCTTAGCCCTTCCAAGCCACGCAGCAGGCTATCCTGTGTGCCGGATCGCAGCACAACTTCCACATCATCACGGCCCAAGACGGGCTCCAGAAAGCGCATCTGAAAGTTGCGGGATAGCGTGGCCAGCGCGCCAATCCGCAGCACACGGCGTTGCCCCTCGGCGCTGTCGAGAGTGGCCGACAAGTGGTCAGCGGTGCGAAAGATATCGTCCGCGTGATCAAGCGCGATACGCCCCGCTTCGGTGATCTCGAGGTTGCGTCCGCGACGTTCAAACAGATCGTGGCCC
>JBCCKJ010000167.1:0-5912 GCA_039027455.1 Pseudomonadota bacterium
GCCGGATTGGCGTACCAATCGGTTATGATGATCCCGCCCGAGCTATCCGCTTGTAAAAGCGGCGCAAAACTGACCGTATCCAGCGCGGCGCGCCACAGATAGGCGTTGACCCCGATTGTGTTGATTTGCGTCGATTGCAGCTGGCTTGTTGGCCGGTCGGAGCTTCCGCAGGCAGCCAAGCCAGCGGTGGCGACACACGCAATAGCGACGCGGAAAATAGCTGTGGTGGATTTGAACACTTCGGCGGGATTCCTCATATCTCGTAATAGAGCTTCCTATAGTCCGCGCACCGTGCGCGGCAAGTGCGACTCGTAAAGCGGCACCCAACCCGTTTGTGGGATGCAGGCCACAGGTCCAGCGCATCCGACTCCAGATGCGCCCCAAGTCGTTGCATTACGTGTCATTACAACCTTATCGTCGCGCTGACGCTAGGGATCAGCTAAGGTTCATCTCGAGTCGGGCAGCCAACATGTTGCACCAATTCGTAAAGCCGATACTGGAGTTTATTGGAAGTGAAACGCCGTAAGAACAAGGGAGCCTCACAGCAGCTTAAGCTGCCGTTGCTCGCTGTGTCTGCGGCGGTGATGCTGGCTCTGCCCACCGCGAGTTTGGCTCTGGTCGGTCTTGGCCTTGGTCAAGACGACGGATCGCCGAACGCGCTTGATCTGTTCACCCCGGCCTCCGTTGACCCAGATTTGGCCCTTCGCATTGCTGAAAAAGCGCGCGAAAAAGGTCTTCGTTTTACGCCGGCGGGCACCAATCCCGCTTTGAGTGATCGCACGGTAACCGTCGCGGTGCGTTTGGACAATGACAGCGCGCAAGCCATTTCGGTTCGCAATTCGGTCAACGCCGTTCCGGGCGCAGGCGAAGGTCTCGCCGCGCTCAACACGGCGCGTTTTAATCTTGGAACCGCTCGCGGCTATCAAAGCTTCGCGCGCACCGTCACTTTGCCTGACGATATTCGCGATTTGAGCATGCCTGATCTCTCAGAATTTGAGCCTATACAGCCGAGCGCTCAGGACGAGCCCAGCCGTCTGCAGCCACGGATCGAGTTGGAAGATGGGCGTCTTTCCGGTCGCTCTGCAAACACGCTGGATGATTTGGGCGCTCAGACCGTGGATGTCGGAGGATCCTTCCGTATTTCTTCCAAGGTCGATGTGACCGCTGGCGTTCGGCTCAGTCAGGAACGCGAGCGACTTCGTCCTCTCACCAACTCTGTGCAAGACAGTCAGGCCGTTTATGTGGGCACGCAGATCCGGTTCTGATCTCTCGCGAGCGTCCTACAACTTTAGTGTGAATGACCCGGTTTAGGCCGGGTTTTTTGTTGCCTGCCCTTTCGGCACCGCTACCCTCCGCCGCATAAAAGATTTGGGAGGGAACATTATGAGCCGAGTCGCCATCGTTACCGGAGGAACCCGCGGCATCGGGGAGGCCATTTGCCAAAGACTGAAACGTCAGGGCCATACGGTGATTGCCAATTACGGAGGCAATGACGAAAAAGCCGCCGCTTTCACCGAAGCCACCGGAATTGCCTCTTACAAGTGGGATGTCGGCGATCACGAAGCCTGTCTGGAAGGCTGCGCCAAAGTGGCTGAGGATCACGGGGAGGTTGATATCGTGATCAATAACGCGGGGATCACGCGGGACGGTACGCTGCACAAAATGAGCTTTGAGGACTGGAACGACGTGATGCGCGTCAATCTGGGCGGCTGCTTCAATATGGCGAAGGCAACCTTTCCGGGCATGCGCGAACGCAAATGGGGGCGCATCGTCAATATCGGTTCGATCAACGGGCAAGCGGGCCAATACGGCCAGGTCAACTACGCCGCGGCTAAATCGGGCATTCACGGTTTCACCAAAGCTTTAGCGCAGGAAGGCGCCAAATTCGGCGTCACCGTGAACGCGATCGCTCCTGGCTATATCGACACGGATATGGTCGCCGCCGTGCCTGAGCCCGTTCTAGACAAGATCGTCGCCAAAATCCCTGTCGGCCGCCTTGGCCAAGCGGAAGAGATCGCCCGCGGGGTCGCCTTCTTTACGTCTGAAAACGGGGCGTTCATGACCGGCTCGACCATGAGCATCAATGGCGGCCAGCACATGTATTAGGGTGCCGGTCTGTCCGAATTGGCCAAGGGTTAATCGATCACATAGGCCACGGCTTTCCAGCCATCCTCTTCCTTTTCCAACGTAACCCTCTCGAAAGCGCCGGGTCGTTCGGCAAAGTCGGTTTTGAAGACGACGACCACATAGCCTTTTGGTGGGGCTGCTACGAAATCAGCCGTCCATGTCGTCCTTGAGACGACCGCCCCGAGCGGAACACGGGCAAGCTTGGAGGCCTCCCGCCATGTCGCAACGGTGTTGGGTTTCTGAAATGACTGGCCTGCTGCAGCGAAACTTTCCAACCAGTCATACTCATCGACCAGCGCCAGCCATTCGCGCGCGGCTCTATCGAACTCTTTTAGCTCAGCGGCTTCGGTAACAGCCAATGAGTCGCTGACAGAGCGGTCGTCCATAGAATTGGTCGAGCTGAGCAGCACGGCAGCCAAAGCAAAAAATGTCGTCATCACAATACCTCCAATCCAAAATTTTGCGCGGCGGGTATCCGCTGCGACTGGCTCAGGATCGGTCGAGAAGCGGTTTGGCGCATCCCCCAAAATCTTGGACCCAAGTTTCTTGGGCTCCGCTTGCTCGATCTCCAGCAGCAGGCGCGCGGCCTCGCGGCTGCTCGTCACATTCAGTTTGCGTCGGGCGGCGCGCAACCGCTCGTTTATCGTGTGGACCGAAAGGCTAAGACTGTTGGCGGTAGACTTGGCATCATGACCGCGACCAAGCAGGCGCAAGACCTGCTTTTCTTTGTCAGTAAGCTGATCAAGCGTTTCGGGGCCGACGGATGAAGCCATGTGCGGACGCTAGATTTGGCCTCGCAGACAGGCCACCCCAAAAAATTGGTGTGCTCCAATAAGCCCTTGTCTAGGTTTGCTTGATGACCACGCCTTACCACCCGCCTGTGAAGCGCTCGATCGCCATTGCGGGCCATAAGACCTCGATAAGCCTTGAGCCTGTGTTTTGGGACGCTCTACGCGAAGCAGCGCGCGACGAAGACCTGCCCGTGAGCGCGCTGGTCGCGCGGATCGACGCGGAGCGCATTCAGGCCGAGACCCCGCCCGGCCTTGCTAGCGCTATTCGGGTGTGGCTCGTCAGCCAATGAGGATCGTCCCTTATTGTTCAGAGCATTTCATCGGGGTCGAGACGCTCTGGCGGGAGTGCTTCCCTGACGATCCGGCGCGCAATCATGCGGCGGCGGCGATCCCGGCAAAACTGGCGATGGGTGATGACCTGTTTTTGGTCGCTGAGGGTAGTGAGAACGAAGTCATCGGGACGATCATGGCCGGTTATGACGGCCATCGCGGGTGGCTCTATTCTGTGGCGGTTAGGCCGGATCACCGCCGGACCGGAACTGGTACTCGGTTGGTCGAGGCGGCGTGCGATCGGCTAAAGGCCTTTGGCTGCGTAAAGGTGAATTTGCAGATCCGCGCGGGCAACGAGGCCGTTACGGCGTTTTATGAAGCGCTTGGTTTTAGTGTTGAGCCCAGAACAAGCATGGGCCGCGAACTCTAACGCGATAGCCTAGTCATCAACCCGCTCGATGTCCGCGCCGACCAGCTGGAGCTTTTCCTCCAGCCGCTCGTAGCCGCGATCAAGGTGATAGATGCGCCGCACCTGCGTTTCGCCTTCGGCGGCGAGCGCCGCGATAATCAAGCTCATAGAAGCGCGCAGGTCCGTCGCCATCACCTCCGCCCCGGTCAGCTGTACCGGCCCTTTGACGACGGCGGTGCGCCCCTCGGTTGAAATGTCCGCGCCCATGCGCGCGAGTTCCGGCACGTGCATAAAGCGGTTCTCGAAGATCGTTTCTTTGAGCACACTCGTGCCCTCCGCCTTGCACAAAAGGCTCATCAACTGGGCCTGCATGTCGGTAGCAAGGCCGGGGAACGGCGCGGTGGTGAGATCGGTGGGTTGAAGCCCGCCATTGGCGGCGATGGTGACGCCATTCTTATCTTCATCGACGTGCAGGCCAATCTTTTGCAGCGCGTGAATGGTCGAAGCCATGTCGTGCGCGTTGGCCCCTTCCAGTCGAACATCGCCGCCCGTGATCGCGGCTGCGCAGGCGTAAGAGCCTGCTTCGATCCGGTCGGGCATCACTTTATACGTTGCGCCGTTCAACCGCTTGACCCCGTGGATCGTTAGATCCGAGCTCCCGATCCCTTCGATCTCCGCGCCCATCGCCATAAGCAAGTTGCAAAGGTCCACGATTTCCGGCTCACGCGCGGCGTTGAACAGGCGGCTTGTTCCATTGGCTAGAACGGCGGCCATAACCGCGTTCTCGGTCGCGCCGACGCTCACCACGGGGAAGTCAAAGTCACCGCCGGGCATCCCGCCATCGGGCTGCATCGCTTTTACGTAGCCTTGCGCCAGCTCAATCTCGGCTCCGAACGCTTCGAGCGCCTTCAAGTGCAGATCGATAGGCCGGTTTCCGATCGCGCACCCGCCCGGCATTGAGACGGTCGCCTCGCCCGCCCGAGCAAGCATCGGTCCGAGTACGAGGATGGACGCGCGCATTTTGCGCACCAAATCGTAAGGCGCGACGCTTGAGGTGATGCGGGTCGCTTCCAAGCGCATGGTGCGACCAAAGTCTTCCGGGCGCGTGCCCTGGATCGCCGTGGTCACCCCAAACTGGTTCATAAGGTGCTGAAACCCATCAATATCCGCCAGCCTCGGCAGATTGCGCAGCGTCACCGGTTCTTCGGTCAAAAGAGCGCAGGGAATCAGCGTCAACGCCGCGTTTTTGGCTCCGGAAATAGGAATTGTGCCCGAAAGGCGATGACCGCCCCGAATAAGAAGTTTGTCCATGGCCAACGCCCATACCGCAACGGACCTTTCGCGCAACTGACACACGAGATGCCGCGCTGGAGAAAGGTGAATGTCAGGATTGACCTGAGAGAGGCCAGTCGGCAGGTGACGGCACCACGCTTTCACGCGCGAGAGGGAATGTCATGGCCAACGCTTCTGCCAAACCGATTAAAAAAGCGGTGTTTCCGGTGGCCGGTCTCGGCACGCGGTTTCTTCCCGCCACCAAGGCGATTCCGAAGGAGCTTTTGCCGGTCGTTGACCGGCCGCTGATCCAGTACGCCGTCGACGAAGCGCGCGAAGCGGGCATCGAGCAGATGATCTTTGTGACGGGCCGCGGCAAGACCGCGATCGTCGAGCATTTCGACGTCGCCTATGAGCTGGAAGACACGATGTCCGAGCGCGGCAAAGACATGAGCGTGCTGGACCCCACGCGGGCTATCCCGGGCGATATTATCACCGTGCGCCAACAGGTGCCGATGGGCCTTGGCCACGCGATTTGGTGCGCGCGCGCGATTGTCGGCGATGAGCCGTTTGCCATCTTCCTTCCTGACGAACTGATGATCGGGAAACCCGGCGGCACCGGCTGCATGAAGCAGATGGTCGAAGCTTACGAGAAGGTCGGCGGCAACCTGATCAGCGTGCTGGAAGTGCCGATGGAAGAGGTGCCGAGCTACGGCGTGATTGATCCAGGCGAAGCCAAGGGCCTGCTTACCGAGGTCAAAGGCCTCGTCGAAAAACCGCCTTTAGAAGAGGCACCGTCCAACAAAATCGTCTCGGGCCGCTACATCCTGCAACCCGAAGTGATGCGCACTCTCGAGAGTCAGGAAAAGGGCGCGGGCGGCGAGATCCAGCTGACCGACGCAATGGCCAAGATGATCGGCGACCAACCGTTCCACGCGGTCACTTTTGATGGGAACCGTTACGATTGCGGCAGTAAGCTGGGCTTTGTCGAAGCGACGCTAGCGCTGGCGCTGGCGCGCGAGGATATGGGCGAAGACGTCCGC
>JBCCKJ010000168.1:0-5892 GCA_039027455.1 Pseudomonadota bacterium
TGCGCGCGCAGGCGGTAGCTGGCGCCTTCGATCTGGATGACGACAGCATGGTGGAGCAACCGGTCGAGCAGCGCGGTGGCCACGACGGGATCGCCGAAGACCTCGCCCCATTCGGCGAAGCCGCGGTTTGATGTGAGGATCGACACCAACGAGCCTGCACGCTCGGCGTTGCGAGATGTCGTGATCCCGCATCGCCCTCAGCGCTGCATCCCGCCGTTCGGTTGGTGTCGTCAGCTCTTTCCCAGCAAGTCCTTCAAAACAGCATTGTCCAGCATCGTGTCCGCCAGAAGGCGCTTGAGCCTGGCGTTCTCGTCTTCCATCGCCCTCAGCTTCGCGACGTCCGCCACCTCCATGCCGCCGTACTTCGATTTGTACTTGTAGAACGTGCCCTGGCTGAGGCCGTGCTTGCGGCACACCTCCGCAGCCGGCATCCCGGCTTCCTGTTCCTTAATCATCCCGATGATCTGCGCCTCGGTGAAACGGCTCTTTCGCATGTGTTTGCTCCTTCGAAAGGTTGAGCAAACGCTACATCAGAACGAGGGAAGCTTCGGGGGGCAGGTCAGGGCGGTACGGACCCCGGCGCCCTGCGAGAGGGGCTGCGCGTCGATTTGGTCTGCATGTCGAACAAGCACAAATATCGGTCCGCCGCGCTGTCTGGAGCGGCGGAACACGAGTAGGCTGAGCAATTCTAAAGGGCGTCGAAACGCGAGTCGGAGCTACGTCTCGTTCGTGTTGTTGTCAGACTCAAAAGACTTCAAGCCGCTCGGATCGCGCCCGCGGATTGGCGTTTTTTGCCAAGCGCAATTGGCCTTCGCTGCCCGCCTGACGACATGCGCCGCGTGGGAGCAAAGCACGTACCGCTTGGCCCCTACGCAGCGCTTGTTTTCACGCAAATTCGGCGAGGAGGTCCTGAACCCGACGGTTAAGGCCTTTCAGCGCATCCGTGCGCTTCTTCTTTTGCGCTTCATTATTGCCCTGTTCTGCTTGTAGTGCTTCGCCTATGTCGGCGTCTGCAGTCGGATTGACGCCAAAGGCGATGGCGTCGTCGACGGTCTTCGAAAGAAGCTTGAGCATTCCGGCCGCCTTTTGCGGGTTGTCCCCGATCAGGCCACCGACGGTTTCGGACAGCGTCGCCGCTTTCTTGGCTGCCCCAGCGTGGACGCTCTGCTTCGCCTGTTCGATCTTTTCAGCGAGCGCCTCAAACTGTTCCGTTAGTTCTGCTTCGAGGGGATCCTTGTCCTTGGCTTCACTGGCGCCAGACGACGACGTCTTCGCCTCCTCCGTTTCCTCTGCATCGGCGTTGGCTATCTCTGGCTCCGGCGCAGCCGCGGCGTCCTGCTCCGTTCTATCGCCGTCAGCGCCCGCGCCCGCGCCACCGGCATCTTCCGCCATGACTTCGTCTTCGAGAGCTTCGTCACCCTCCTCATCGCCGATCTCACCCGACGGTGTAATCATGATGACCTTGTACGCCTGACCGCGCTCAGCCAGCCACTTCTTGGCGAGTTTGGGAAGCTGATTCGGAGCGCTATCATCAAGACAATTGAGCTCGATCACCTTGCCCTTCACCGCCATCGTACCCATCGCGCCCTTTGGCCCGCCGCCCATCTTTTTGGCATTGCGCCAAAGAATATCTGGCCCCTTCTTGACGTCTGTTTGAAGAACCAACCCTTCCTTACTCATTAGGAGCGCAAAGTTGACGGTCCGCTTCCGCGCAAGTGTGATCTGTTCCCCAAGCGCAATGCCCTCTTCTTTCAGCTCCGCCGATGACTTTTTCTTTGCCATGATATTCCTCCTCGCCCTGTTTGCCTTTTGTAGAGGGACTAGTCATTCTGGTTACTTCGGCTCCCAAAACGATACTCCGAGAATCATTTATCTGCTCGTCACTTCATTTTAAGGGCGCTCTTTCTTGCAAGGTCCCTATTGCCACGACCTCACACTCCCAAGTTACTTTGGTCTGTCAATTGCTTTCGATACTGCTGTTGTAGCGTTATCTGCGTCGCAGCAACCGGAACACCGCTTCCTTCCAGGGCCTTGATGGCCGCCGCACGATTGTTGTTGTAGAGATGATTGCCAATCGTGCGGTAGAGATCGGGATCGTGCTTTTTGAAGAACTCTCCCTGCTCCTTGTTGAATGTGCTCGCCGCTTTCTTTGCAGCATCTTGAAGGTCTTTTGTGAGCCTCTCGAGGATCTCCTCAGCTTCTTTATCCATCGCGGCGTCGGCACGGTCTGCTATAACTTCTGCAGCAATTTTCACGACCGCAAACCCCAGTGCAACGCCAGCCCACCCAACAGGGCCAAGACCCATAACCACGGCGCCTCCTGCTCCGGCAAGGCCCGCACCCGCCGCGCCGATGTCAAGGACGTATCCGGCGCCTTTCGTGATGTCCTGAAAACTGCGACTCTTCGCGATCTCAGCTTTTACATCGATCTTGAAGTCGAGAATTGCGTAATTGATCGCATTTATCACAATCCCCGAAGCAATTTTCATGTGGATGCTGATGAGGCCGTTGATATCGCCATCGGAGGCTTGCAACAGGTCCCTTACTGTAATCTCGCCGTCCTTAACAGCAGCACCGAAGTCGCCAAGCAAGGCGTATGCATCAATCCAGCGATCTAGACCCGCAGCAGTCTCCATACGACGCTTTGTCTCTGAGAGCTCCGCCTGCAAGCGTTCAAGACCGCCGGTTGGATCTTCTGCGTCCTTTGGAAAAAGCTGTTCTGACCTTAATGTAGTGGCCGCTACGTTGTTCTGGTAGTTGTCACGGGCTGCATCGATTTCTTTGGCTTTTGCCTTATAGAGCCCGATCTTTGAGTTCTGGACATAAATCGCATTACGTGCAGCTGCCCAATCGCCGGCTTTTTCATGGGAGAGGCGGTCCGCTTCCGCATCCTCGCACGCCTGCATTTCTTCGTCGGCCTCTGGATAGGTGTTGGACCGCATGTCGATCATGTCGGCGTCGAGTTCAGGGAACGTGGCGAGCGTGTCTTGATAGCGCTGATAGGCTTGGGCGCGCTCGGCCTCGGGCTCGAACTCGTCCAGTAGGGTGCGGAGGTTGCCGATCTCTCCACTCGCGGTGGTGTAATCCTCGACGTCGATGGCGTTCGACACAATGGCGCCTGAGCGTTCGACCGCTGTCCGCGCAGCGTCGACTTCAGGGCTCTGGTTCGCCTTGGCTGCCTCGTAGCGGGGCTTTAGCGCCGTCCATTCCGGCATGACCTCCGCCTTAAGCCGCGTTTCGGCGTCGGCGCGGTCTTGGAGCGCCTGAACCTCAGCGTCCATGCTTGATAAGACCTGGAGAGCATTCTCGTACTCGCCGACGCCGCTTGTTTGCATGATCCCACCCGCGCGCTGGCTTAGATCTGCCGCGTCCTCGGCGACAGAGGACAATTCCGAATTGGTCAGCCGGAAGATATCTTCGCTCATCCGGTACTGGCCTTCTTCGAATTGGCCTTTGCGCGCAAGCTGATCGCGCACCATCTCGTCCAACGTGTTCATGGACGTCACCCCGGCGCGCACGCCCTCCAAAGCGCCGGCATAGTCTCCCATCGCAACCATGCCGTTGATCGAGTCGAGGTCGGTTTGGAGCTGGTCTAGCGCCCCCTGGACTTTGAAACCCAGCGGATCTGAGGAGATCGCTCTGTCCGCGTCGGATATTCGTGTCTCAAGCGCAGGATACTCGGCCTCGTAGAGCCGCTTGTTGATCTCGTTTTCAACGGCCGGGTCGGACATACCGGGGCCAAGGCCCATTTCGCTCTCGACTTGGGCGCGGGTCTCAGCGTCGCGGATACCTTGCTCGGCTCCATCGAGCCTCTTCGTCACATCTTCAATAGCGTCGACCGCAGAAACGTAGTCGCTGACATCTGCAGAGATCTGCATGTTCTCGAGTGTCATCTCGATGGAGGCCAGCTGATTTTCGAGGTCTTCTGTCAAGGCAGTGGATGTTCGGGCGTCGGTAAGGCGCTGGCGCAAGGGTGGAACGTCGGAATCGTATGTTTTTTGCGCTTCTTTCTGCTTGAGATGCGTAGGCCAGGCCTTGTCGAGCTGCGTTTCCGCGGGATCGAACGCGTCGCAGGCCCGCAGATACTCCTCCGCCGTGATACAGCCTTGGATCTCATCGCCTAACGCGACGAGGCTTTCGGCTTCGGGCGCGCTCCAATCGGAGAGCTCCGCAACATC
This sequence comes from Pseudomonadota bacterium, assembly GCA_039027455.1. GTDB lineage: Bacteria > Pseudomonadota > Alphaproteobacteria > Sphingomonadales > Sphingomonadaceae > Erythrobacter. The sequence goes on from JBCCKJ010000168.1 coordinate 4,179, forward strand.
CGTTTGAAAGCCATGCCAGCGCGCTTCGCGCCGCTGCCACTGCTCGAACTCGGCTTTAATGCGCTCCTGTTCGGCGTCGTATTCGGCAGAAACGCGAACGAGTTCGGACTCGATGATGTCCATCTCCGCTTCATTGGAGGCGATCATCTGTTGCGCCGCAACAAACTCGCAACTGCCCATTGCCGTAAGGATGTCAGGCTCCATTCCGCGGACCACCTTGATGCGCGCATGCAGCTCCTCAAACCCAGCAACATCGGCTTCGACCTGCGCGAGCCGCGATTGGAAATCCGCCAGCGCCGCGTCTGCTTTGACCTGTTCGTCTTGCAGACGCGTGATCTCAGCTTCGTAGCGCGACATTTCCGCGTCATTCATCTGTAGCAGCCGGTGCGCCTCTTCATAGTCGAGGCTCTCGGTTGGGTAGTTCGCGGAAATCAAGTTTGTCTCGATTTGACCCAGCGATGTCTCGGCGTCCTGGCTCTGCACGCCCACCTGAGCTAGCACATCCAGCCGCTGATTGATCTGATCAAGGAGCGCGTCGTATTTCTCTTTCGCTGCCGCTTGCTTGAGGTATTCGTCATAGATCGGCTTAAGCGATGTTTCCACGTCGGCGAAGGTGTCCGTCGCTTCGGCATAGCAATCGTCCGCCGCAGCGTTGTGCGCATCATCATAGACCGACTTGATGTCATTAATCGCCGTATCGCCCCAGGCAATGACCTCATTGATCTGCCCCAAGACGGCCGACCTGTCCGACGACATTCCCTCCCACTTTGCTTTGTTCTCCTCAAAGATCTTGCGCTGTTCGCGCACGATGCGCTCCAGCGCGGCGATCTGTGTGGTGAGGGTCTTGATCTCTTCGTATTCTTCGTCGGCCGCGGTGACTTCGCCGTCATCTTCTTCCGCGGCGCGCACGAGGTCCGCCTTTTCTTTTTCGATCTTCGGCAATTCCCGTTCCGCGCGTTCGATCCGTTCGAGGATTGGATTTGCCATGACAGTGCTCCAGCATTTTGGCCGACGAGCGGTGTTTGTCACGCGCGCGTCAATCAGATTCTATGCCGTAGCGTAACAAGTTGGACGGGGCGCCGGAAGCGCCTGCCCTGACGCGGCTCGGGCTCGAACGCAGGGTTTTCTGGGACAAATGCGGTTTTTCCTACAAAAGCCGGGGCATTCTGTCGCATCTCGGGCTGCGCTTGGGGCACCGGCCTGTGGCTCATTCGGCGATGGCTCGTCCAAAGTTGTGCCAACCCAAGCGGCGCAGGTCTAAGCGGCGCCGCAGTGTCGCCAGGTCCGCAATACAACCGAACTCGGCTGCAGACTGGCCTCTCCGAGCCACGGACGGCGCGCCAATTGCTCCCGTCGACGGTAGGATGCAGCCAAATGGCGAAACAATTGGGCCCTCAGCCTTGAATTGTGAAGGCGATAGGTGTGTTTGAGCGCGACGTGGGGCTCGTCAAAACTTTGGGATGAGGCGGATCACATCGCGCTATTGATCTGTGGTGCCGCCCCGCGATTGCGCGCGCGCATCAGTACGTGACGCACGAGAAGCACGTTGCACACTTGCCGCAAGAGCGTGATGACCTGGTTCCAGCGCGCTCGCTAGACCAGTTGGGCGTAGTATCGCCTGGGCACCGGCTACTCGCAGACGCTTACGACTCTACTTCGCGAGATATTGCGAAGCTCACGGTATCGCACTCGCGGTTTGCTGTTTTCGACGGAA
>JBCCKJ010000169.1:0-5865 GCA_039027455.1 Pseudomonadota bacterium
CCTGACGGCCAACGCGGCTCAGGCCGAATTGCCAAAGGATTCCGCCGATCTCGCGCTTAACCGTCTGGATCACTTCCGCTACGCCTCGGGCGCTTCGCCCACGGCGCAGATCCGCGCGGAGATGCAAAAGGCCATGCAGAAGCACTGCGCCGTGTTCCGCGATCAGGAGCTGATGGACGAAGGCGTCGTCAAGCTGCAAGAGCAGAACAAGCGGATGGAAGACATCCACGTCACCGATAAGTCGTTGATCTGGAACAGCGATCTCATCGAAACGCTCGAACTCGACAATCTGATGAGCCAAGCGAACGTCACTATGGCCTCCGCCGCTAACCGCAAGGAAAGCCGCGGTGCCCACGCCCATGAGGACTATCCTGACCGGAACGATGCGGACTGGATGAAGCACACCATCGCCTGGTTCGATGGTTGGGGCGGCCGTGGTTCGAACACCCGGATCGATTACCGTCCTGTGCACGAATACACACTGACCGAGGACGCGGAGTACATCGAGCCGAAAGCGCGCGTGTACTGATCAGCGTCTAGGATTGGGATAGCCTTGGGGTAGGGAATGGCCGAGATGGAAGAACCCGACCCCAAGGCGATTGATTGGCGGCTTAAAGACCGATCTCGCAAAGACTTCTCAGAGCGCGCAAACCTCGCGTTTCTGATCAAGAGTTTTGGGATCGGGGTCCTGGCGCTGCTCGTGCCTATCCTGCTCCCGCTGATAGGCGGGTATGACGGCCATTTCTCGATCAGCTATTTCTACCACGTACCCGAAGCGCGAAACTGGTTTGTCGGTTTGCTCTGGGCGGTCGGTGTCTTTCTAATCTTGTTTCAGGGGCTGTCGCGCGCGGAGAACATCCTTCTGACGCTCGCTGGTGTGTTCCTGATCCTGGTTTCGCTGGTCCCGACCACAACCGATCAATGCAATGAAAGCCTGTTTTCGTGGCACGCGGGTTTTGCTGTCGCCTTTTTCGTGTGCCTGTTCATCGTCGCGATCTTCTTTTCGAAGTCGCGGCTCAACTACATCTTATGGCCGCCGCTGCGCGCGCGTTTCGCCCGGGCCTACAATGTGACCGGATGCTTGATGATTGCGCTTCCAGCGATCGCTTACGCTGTGCATCTGGTCGATGGGCGCGATTGCGGGCACGAAATCTATTGGATCGAGTTCGCAGCCATCCTGGCGTTCTCGGCCTTCTGGTTTGTGAAGACATGGGAGTATAAACGCCTTCTCGGTCTGAGCTTGCGTGATATCGCGCGCCAGGCCTTTACCTAGCCGCGCGGAAAGACGCGTTTCGGGAAACAAGGCCTTGTTCAGGGCGTTGATTGTCTGACGACATAACACGGGAGCGTATGCGGAAATGCTCAACCACAGTCAGAAAGATTTAAGCGTCTACGCGGCCTTCAGCTATCGCGATGATCCGAACGTGCCCGACTTCGATGATAGCCGCAGCCTTTTCGTGTTTGATCATCACTGTGTTTTGTGCAGCGGAGGCGTGGGCTTCATTATGAAGCACGATAAGCGGTCCAATATCGCCTTCACGTCGGCACAAGAAGGGCTGGGCGAGGCGCTATGCCGCCATTATCGGCTCGACTGGGATGAGAGCTATCTCTTCATCCATGAAGGGCGACCATACATCAAGAGCACCGGCTATTTCGAAGTGGCGCGCGCGATGGGTGGTGCATGGCATCTGCCTCGCGTTTTCCAGATCATTCCGCGCTCTATACGAGATTGGGCGTACGACCTTGTGGCGCGCAACCGGTACAAGTGGTTTGGCAAGACCGAAGAAGCCTGCGCCGTTCTAACCCCTGATCAACGCGCTCGGCTGATTGTGGCAAAACCAAAAACCGCCGTTACGGCCGCTTGACCGATCCACTATCCGGGGGCAGCTTGGAAGCCATGACAAGAGTCGCCTGCATCGCCGGACTGATCGCTCTCTTGGTATCGGTGCCGGCGTCGCCGCGCGAAAACGAGCCGGACGACAACCCCAATCAACCTCCCGAGCACGTTGCTCCTTATCCCAATCTCGCCACCGGTGAAAACCGCCGCGAACAGCGCGAGAGTTTTGATCTAGGTCCTCAGTTACAGCGCGGCGTTTCTGCGCGCGATATGCTTGATCAACGCCGACGGCTTGATAACGCTCTCACACAAATCGCGCCACAAAGAAGCGGCGTTGTTGATGCCTATGTTGTCTCCATCGCGCTCGATAGCGATCCGGTTTTTGCCCGTGAGGCCCGCGAGGCGGCAAATGTTTTGGAACGACGCTATGACGCGGCTCGGCGTACACTTACACTGGCCGGACCCGACGGGGCGCGTGATGATAATCCGCAGGGTTCGATCGACTCGCTCATCATCAGTTTAGCGCGTCTGGCCGAGATCATGGATCCTGACGAAGACGTGCTGGTTCTCTACACTACCAGCCATGGGCTTAAGCTTGGTCTCGCCTACCATTACGGCGACACTGGATACGGTGTTTTGAGCCCAGCGCGTTTCAAATCCGTCCTGGAGGAACTCGGGATCAAGCGCCGCATCTTGCTTTTGAGCGCATGCTACTCCGGTGTGTTCGTCGATCAGATGGCGAGCGCTGACACCGCAATCTTAACAGCCGCCGCTTCCAATCGAACCTCGTTTGGTTGCGAGGCGGAAAACGATTGGACATTCTTCGGAGACGCGTTGGTCAACAACGCTCTCCGCCAACCGCAAAGTCTTCAAGACGCGGCCAAGCAGGCGGGTGCATTGGTTGCTGAATGGGAGGTTGAGCGCCGCTTGCTGGCGTCGCTTCCTCAAACGCGGATCGGGTCAAATGTCGACTCCTGGCTCCCTGCTCTCGAAGCCCGAGGCCCACGCATCGCGTCTCGCCCCGTTGGGCGACCCGCCACCGGCGAGTAGTTTCTAGTCGCTCTCACCGACAGCCCGACGTGCACGGACAATCTCGATGGGCTCGGCTAGGATCTGACCGCGCATGGCCCCTTCGCCCTTGTTGGGATCGGTTTCGTCCGCGTGGATAGACGCGACGACATCCATGCCAGCAACGACATACCCAAACACCGCGTAACCGTTGCGCCAGATCGCCTCGCTGGCGTCGGGCTGGGCGTCCAGTCCCGTTTGATCTTGCAGCATGATCGAGAAGTCACCGTTGGCGCTTCCGGGGTCGCCCATCGCCATCGAGACGGCCCCGTTGGTGTGGCTAAGCCCCGTTTGGCTGGTTGGCTCATGCTCGATCCCGGGAAGAATGCGATCGGGGTCAAACTGGGTGCCGCCTTGCAAAAGGCCGTTCGGCTTTGGTTCTCGATCAAGGCTCATCGCGCGATAGAAAACGGTCCCATCAAAGCGTCCTTCGTCAACATAACGCAGGAAATTGGCGGCGGTGATCGGCGCGCGCTCCACTTCCAAAGCGATGCGGATATCTCCTCTGGAGGTTTCAAGGATGACATCGAGAGTCTCGTATCGAAGGTCAGGCTCCGCATCGGGGACAACCGCGCCCGCTCCGTCCTCGTTCTTGATCTCGAACTTCATCAGCAATGTGTTCTGGCAACCGTCGCGTTCGCGCTCGAAGCAGTTGTCAAAGTTGTCGTCCGAGGCGAGATAGATGTAGCGCTTCCCAAACTGCTCACGCACGGCGATGCCTTCGAAATTGTCGCGCGTAAGGGGTGCGTCGAACACCGCTAACTCTCTGGCTTCATTCTCGGTCGATAGCTCCATTATTGCGGCGCGATTGCCATAGCCGGGGCGGTAGCTCCGAAACAGCACATAACAGGTGCCATCACTCGCGCAGGCCGCATCGGTAGGCTCACCCCCGTGCTCCGCCACGGAAGCTGGCGGAGCAAGGTCAAAAGCTTCGACCTGTTGGCCCCTGGCCCGCGCGCAATTTGGTCGGCCCATATTCGCGCCTTCAATGCACAAAAGGCCGCCATCCTTTGTTGCGGTCAGCGTCTCTATCCCTTTTCCAGGCGCGGGTGGGGGAACCAAGGCGAGGGGACCTTCGCCCTCATCGGTCGGCTTCGCGTCAAAGGATGTGTACCGCCAAACCCGGTGCTCTTGCTCGAAGGCTACGAGCCAAGCGCCTTGAGGGTTCTGCGTGAGAGCTTCGGCATCGCCGTCGATCTTTCCCTTAAGCTTCTTGCCTCGAAGATCGAGCAGCGGTCCCATCGCGACCGAGTACAGATCAAGCAATTGCCCATTGCTTTCATCGGTCGTGATCTTCAGCCAACGACCGTCATCGGCCACCGCCCATAAAGCGCCATCTTGCCATTCGAGGCTCGAGATGCCGCCGATCTTCTCTTCGCCCGGTTCGATTTTGAGGCCGCCCCGGTAGATCAGCTCTCCCACCTCCGCCTTTGACGGGTCGCTTTCGTCCAGCTGCACAGGAAGCGTTTGCGGGAGGATATCGTCGTATTCTTGGGCCGCGAGAGAAGCCGGAAGGAGCAGCGCGCCAAGCGCAAGGAGGGGCGATAAAGGGTAGGGCATCCACGTCATTGATCGCAGTTTATCGCCGCTTGGTCGACGCGCAACCAAGGATCGCGACTGTTCATCAGGCCTTCATGTTTACAAACGTAATCGATCCGCCTACATGTGTAGTCGACGTTACGCGAAACAATGAGCGTGAGGAGGAACATCGTGCCGCGCAAGTCAGGATCACAAGGCGAGAACTCTGATCGGATCACCGATGCTGAACACGCCGTGATGGAAGCGTTGTGGGATCATGCCGGTCCGGCCAGCGCGCAAGACGTTTTCGACGTCGTCGGCGCTAGCCGCGGGTGGAGCTTGGCCACGGTCAAAACACTGCTTTCACGTCTGGTGCAGAAGCACGCTATTGCCACGAGACCCGACGGTCGCCGGTTTCTCTACACACCTTCGATTGATCGCGACGACTATGTCGGTGGAGAGAGCCGTCGCCTTCTCGATAAGCTGTTTGGAGGCCGCGCCGCCTCGCTTGTGGCGCACCTCGCCGAATCCGAGGCTCTAACCGAAAAGGACCTCACCGAAATCGAGGCGCTGTTGAAGGAGTTAAAGCAATGAGCTTCTTCGCTACAGACCTCGATCTGAGTTCGGTCCTGTTCGACACTCTCCTTTGGACCGGAGCGTTGATCGCTCTTGTTCTGGTGTTGCGCCGTCCCGTGACGCGTTGGTTCGGCGCCCCGGCCGCTTACGCGCTTTGGCTTCTTCCGGCCTTGCGGCTTGTCTTGCCTCCACTTGAGCTGCCCGCATGGCTTGCTCCAGCGCAGACGCCGCCTCTGCCGGTGGAGGCGGCGGTCGTAACTCAAGCGAACGCGGTTGATGTCGCGGCTGCGTTGCCGACTGCGATCCCGGAAATCGTCAGCGAGCCTTCCTTCGCGGATAGCGCTGTGGCGGTTCTTTCGTCCCTGCCGCTGACCGAGTTGGCGCTCATGACGTGGCTGGGTGGGGCGGCGGCGTTCCTCTATTTGCGGTTTAGCGCCTACTTCCGTCTTCGTGCTGAACTCACCGAAGGCGCGCGCGAAGTGGGCACAGCCAATGGACCGCTGCGCAAGATCCGGCTGATCGAAACGCCAGGCACGACGGGCCCTCTGGCGTTTGGGGTGCTGGAGCCGGTCATAGCTCTTCCCGAGGGCTTCATGGCGAGTGTGGATCGCGAGGCGCGCGATTTGGCGCTGGCGCATGAATTTGAGCACCATCGCGGGCACGATCTGCTGATCAACATTCTCGTTCAGCCGCTTTTTGCCCTGCACTGGTTCAACCCGCTCGGGCGCTATGGATGGCTCGCGCTGCGACGCGACCAAGAGGCCGCGTGCGACGCTCGCGTCATGGCGACCGCGTCGAGGGAGTCGCGTGCCGTTTACGCCGAAGTCATCGCCAGTTTCGCCGCCGGACCCAACGTTGCGCTCGCC